>JAAELY010000214.1 GCA_024226335.1 bacterium | reverse complement strand
TGTCGATCGAAGCCGACTTCACCTCGTCGACGCAGACGGCTTTCGACGTTCAGATGACGTCGCCACTCGAGCTCGGGCTCGGCTGGATGACCAAGCTCGACGGCGATTTCTTCGTCGGCCGCGACGCCTTGCGGCAAGAGAAGGCCACCGGCTCGTCGCGCTGGGCCACGGTCGGAATCGAGCTCGACGTCACCGTGATCGAGAAATACTTCCGGATCTACGGCATGCCGCTTCACCTGCCCGACACGGCCTGGAACGAAGACGTTCCGATCTACTCCGACGAAGCACAAGAGCACCACATCGGCCGGGGAACGAGCGGCACCTGGTCACGATTGCTCAAGAAGTACATCGTGATCGCCCGCGTGAAGCCCGAGTACGGGAAGCTCGGAACCCGCTTCTTCATCGAAGAGGTGATCGAGGCCAAGGCATACTCCATTCCGGCCACCGTGGTGAAGATGCCTTTCTTCGATCCGCCGAGAAAGAAGTCGATCATCAAGAAGCGAGCGACGTCTTGAAACGAGCTTTTCAACTCTCAGCCAGGGATCAGTATGGCGCAATCGTATGACGCGATCGTGATCGGGGCCGGCCACAACGGCCTGACGTGTGCAGCGTATCTCGCACGAGCCGGCCGCAAGGTCCTGGTGCTCGAAAAGCGATACGTGATCGGCGGCGCAACCGTCACCGAGGAGATCTACGAGGGCTTCAAGTACTCGGTGTGCTCGTACGTCGTCAGCCTGCTCCGTCCCGAGGTCACGCGCGAGCTGGAGCTCGCCAAGCACGGGCTGCAGATCCATCCGGTCAACTCGACCTTCATGTCGAACGACGACGGGCCGCCACTCATCACGTGGCCGGACGAGGCCAAGACGCGCAACGAGCTCCGAAAGTTCTCGCGGCGCGATGCGGACATGGCGGCGAAGTTCGAAGAGGTGATGTTCAAG
>JAAELY010000213.1 GCA_024226335.1 bacterium | reverse complement strand
GAGTTCCTGGCCAACATGAGTCACGAGATCCGGACGCCGATGAACGGCATCCTGGGGATGACCGGACTTGCACTCGAGACGGAGCTGGACGCCGAACAGAGTGGCCACCTCGACGCGGTTCGCTTTTCCGCCGAATCGCTACTCACGATCATCGACGACATCCTGGACATTTCCAAGATCGAAGCCGGCAAGCTCTCTCTGGAATCGATCCCCTTCAGCCTGCGAGAAGTCGTCTGCGAAGCGGTCAAGAGCTTCGCCCATCGAGCGAGCGAGAAACAACTCGAGCTGGTGCACTCCATTGAATCGGGAATCCCGGATCTTTTGATCGGAGATCCCGTGCGGCTACGCCAGGTCTTGCTCAACCTTGTGGGCAACGCGATCAAGTTCACTGAAGGCGGCGGGGTCCAGGTTCGTGTCGCCCGTGCGGCCGACGACGGCGGAAATCTGCGCCTCCAGTTCGAGGTCGCCGATAGTGGTATCGGGATTCCTCAGAACAAGCGGGAATTGATCTTCGAGTCATTCTCTCAGGCAGACGGTTCGACGACTCGACTTCACGGCGGAACGGGACTGGGACTCGCAATCTCCTCGCAACTGATCGAGATGATGCGGGGAAAGATATGGGTCGAAAGCGACCCCGGTCGTGGCAGCAATTTCTTCTTCACCGTTGAGCTCATGAAAGATCGACGTCGAAGAGAATCCCATGCTGTCGGCAGCGACGGCGCAACGCAAGCTCCCGGGCTGCGAGTCCTGGTCGCCGAGGACAATGCGATCAACCTGCGGCTCGTCACCCGCGTGCTCGAAGGACACGGTCACACGGTCGTTCCCGCGGGCAACGGTAGCGATGCCGTCACCGCGTGTTCGCGGGAACGATTCGATCTGGTGTTGATGGACGTACAGATGCCCGAGATGGATGGCCTCGAGGCTACCGCCGCAATTCGCGAACTGGAGCGTTCGACCGGTGAACACCTGCCGATAGTCGCGCTCACCGCCCACGCCATGAAGGGCGATCGGGAGCGATGCCTCGAGGCCGGAATGGACGACTACACGACCAAGCCGCTGCAGATCGACGAGCTGCTTCGAATCATCGCCGGTCACTCCAGATCGATCGACACGACTTCGAGGGGTGCGTCATCCGGCCCGCGCAAGCTGTTCGACTTCGAGGCAGCGCTGGAGCGCGCCGGCGGCGACCCTGTGCTTCTGGCCGAAGTGGTCGAGCTGCTTCGCCAGGACAGTGCCCGGCGCGTCGAGGAGATCCGGCAGGCCTTGGACGCCGGCGACGCTCACAACGTGGAGTGCTTGGCGCATGCTTTGAAAGGTGGCCTGGCCAATCTCGCCGCCGCTCCCGCCGCCGAGGCCGCACTCTGTCTCGAAACTCTGGGTCGCGAAGGCGATCTCGCGCATGGGGCGGAAGCGCTGCGAATGCTCGAGGCCGAGCTCGACCTTTTGATGGGTGCGCTGAACTCGCTGGAAAATTCGTCGCTGGAAGCGACTCCGGCCTGACCTCAGGGGCAGGCAAGCTCCCAGGCTGGGCAGCCGCTCGATGCTGTCGCTTGTGTCACCGTACGACCCCTCATACGACGGAATCGCGTCGTAGGTCCTGACAACTCCCGTCGAGCAAGTCAGAGGTGCGAAGACAAGACCGGCGGCTCTTGCTCCAGGCCCGGAGAGGCACTATCCATTAATGAAGGTTCGATTCCCCCTGGATGCTTCGGAGAGGTGATCATGAGACGATACGGCCCGATCGTCGCGGCGCTCGCCGCATTGCTGCTGTGCAACACGCTGGTCGCCGGTGAATTCGAAGACGCGGTCCGGGCCCGCTGGCGCGGAGCCTGGGTGACCCTCGAGATCGAGTCCTACTCCAGCTGTTCGGGGAGTTACTCCAACAACGATGTCTCCGGCCGGTTCGTCAGCTCCAAAGCGGGACGCAAGTTCGAGCCCGGAGAGTTGGCCAAGGTCAACAAGGTGCAGATCAAGCGCAAGAAAGCCGAACTGATGGTGACCGTTCCGGCGACCACGTTGTTCCCGCGGCAAGACGGCCCGTTCACGCTGTATGACGAGCGGAACTGCGCCATCGAGCTGGAGGTCACCGTCCCACGAGATCTGATCAAGGCCAAGGACGTCGATGCGGTCGATCGGCTACTGGCGGCGGTCGCCGAGCGATTCGCCACCGAAGCCGAGGCCAGGGATTCGTCATCATGGAACGGTCGTGGCGATGACACCTACCCGGACGACTACGAGTTGACGCTGGCGCGTCACGCCGTTTGGAAAGCCGAGCAGACCAACCTGACCATCAACGAGCGACTCGGCGCCGCGATGGACCAGGTCGAAGATCTCGCGGAGCAAGTCGATGACGATCCGGACTATCTCAACGGATTCGCGGCGGGTACGCATGAAATGCGGGAGTGGAACGAGCGTGCCTGCGCGAAGCTTCTGGGCGGAGAGTTCGTGAAGTTTCGACATCGCGCCCCGAAAGAGCGTGGCGAGGACGGCAAATGGAGCGAGGGCTACTACGACGGCCAGGAACTCGTATACAGCATCGCGATCATGAGGCGCTTGCCCAGCTGCTACGTCGAGGTGCCGCCCGATCCCGAGGATTCGTGAGTCCTGTCCACGCCGAGGCTCAAAGACGACGAAAGAGCGTCCCTTAATCCCCAGCAATGGCATCAATTCGGCTGTTCTTCTGCTAGCTTGGAAGTAGAGGGTGCGTGCTGCACGCGTCCGGGAGGTCGACATGACCCCATCCACTGCAACCAGGCGCTGGGAGGACCTGGACCAAGCCACTCGCGAAGAGTTCGATGCACGTTTCATCGAGGAGCTGGCGAACTGGCAAGAGATCGGGCTGAGCGATGAAGGCATTCGGGTTTACCTCGAGTATCGCCGGGAACGCCCTGATGCGGCGATCACGACGTACGAAGAGGGGCGGATTCACAAAATGCTGCGCCCCTACACCGATCCCTCCGAACGGGTGGATCCGGTCGAGGCCGAAGAGCACATCGACGCCGTCGAGGTTCTCGGGGCCAAGAGATTTCATCTAACCAACGTGCAGACCTACGGTGCGATCATGCTGGTGCTGACGCTCGTGGCCTTCGTGGTCTTTCTGGTCTGGGTCGGTTAGGACGTCGTCCGGCGCTCAGGCGTTTTCGTCCCGCTTGGCAGCCGAGGGGATCAGCACGCGGCACATCCGTTTCGTGAAATAGTAGATCCGTTTGTAGTTCTCGAGGATGTTCATCTCCATCGAGTAGGTCTCTTCACGGTTCGGCGCAGCGGCCACGAGTCGTTCGGCACCGTGGAGGGCCGCGGAATCCGCGAGGCGATTGATCTCACCCTTCATATCGACGACTATCCTCGCCGCGGCTTCGTTCTTCTGGGTCACAGCCAGCAGCGCCGAGTCGAGAGCTCGCACCACGGAAGCGTGGAACTCGCAGATCACTTCCTGCGTTTGCATGCTGATGCTCAATCCGACCTCGATGCGCCGTTGGCCAAGCGTCACGAGATTGGTTTCGATGATGTCTCCGATGTTCTCCAGATCGTTGGTCGAAGCCATCAACTGAACGAATTCCTCCGTCTCTGCCTCCGTGAGCTTGACCTGGCTGATCCTGCCGAGGTAGGAGACGATTCGGCCGTGCAGCGAATCGACGGCGTCGTCCATCTCGGCGATGCGCGTTAACTCCTCGTTTGTTCCCGACAGCACGGCGGGCAAGATCGCGATCAGCATTTCCTTGACGCGATCTCCGAGGTGAAGGATCTCCAGCCGCACGCGATCGAGCGCCAACGACGGCGTATTGATCAACTCGAAATCCAGGTACTTGGCGCGAACCGCCTCTTCTTCTTCGATGGGGCGGTCGGGCACAAACCTCTCGGCAAGCCAGGCAAACTGAGTCGCAAACCCGATAAACACGAACGTATTCACGACGTTGAACACGGTGTGCCCGTTCGCAATCTGACGCGGGGTTTCAGCCGCCAGCTTCTCCGCGCCGGCCAGCCCCTCGGCAGCCGGCGAGATCCAGAGGACGAATTGCGCCAGTTGATCGATGAAGGGCAACCAGATCAACACTCCGGCGACATTGAACAGGACATGCACCAGCGCGGCGCGAAGCGCCTCTCGCGG
>JAAELY010000212.1 GCA_024226335.1 bacterium | reverse complement strand
GCAGCCGCTCCTCGTCAGCATGGCGGACTATGGAGCACCGGCGGCTGAGCCGATCGCCGAGCTGCGCATCGACGGCGCCCGGACCCTGCTCGTGCGACTCGGCCTCAAGGCGCAGACGGTGTACGGCCTGCTCGTCGAGACTGCGGACGGCTGGGAGGCGCGCTTCGACCCCCGGGACTACGCATTGCTCTGCTGACCTCAGCGCCCCCCAACTCGGTCGCTCTTTCTTGAGCCGGACAGTCAGTCTCTCAATCTGGACAGGCAACCGGTTGGCCTGGCGGTAGGGCCGCCGGCTGCGATCGGTCAGCCCGTCCAGGCCGCAGTCCTTGTAGCGATTGAAGATCTTGTAGCCCGTCTGGAGCCGCCATCTTCTCCCCATCGAGCAACCGGGCCACGAAGCGAAGACGCTCGTCCACCTTGCAACACTCCTTCCACGGCACTTTGCCCTCCCAGCAAAGGCCTGAAGTGTCACCTATGTGTCCGGAATGGGGTGTAACCTATCTCTCGGGTAGGTCAAACCTCTCGCAGTCAAGCAGCAGCAGGCACCGAGCGCGTTGCATCGTGACAAGCGGGTTTTCAGTCTGTTTCGCTTTTGCGCTTCGACGCGCGCAAGTGATTGAAACTGAAGGAGGTTCAGCGAGGCCACGTGCAGTGCGCGCAACGCGTAGGGTCGGCGTAGGCGCGCACAATCGCCTTCCTTCCTCACGATCACCACATCTGCCGCTTCAAAACGAGTCACCGTCAGGGATCCCAAGAGCGCCCTCGTCATACTCGATCACGTATTCGTCGATCGGCTCAGGTGCGACGTGATCGGCGACCACGTAACCCATGGCGCGGTATCCCCTCATTCGCTTCTCAAGCATTCGCGCGAGCATGGGGACGTCGCGGTCGACATAGTCCATGATGCGAACCTCGGTCTTGCCGTGATGCTTGCGGTGCAGACGGCCCGCGTACTGTACGAGCGTTCCTCTCCAGGAGACGGGCATCGCGAGGAAGAGCGTATCGAGGCGCGCATCATCGAATCCCTCGCCGATGAACCTGCCGGTTGCCAGGACAAGACGTTCCTCGGTTTCCGGAATAATCGCGAGTTGTTGAATTGCCGCGCGACGGTCCTTTGCCTTCATTCCGCCATGGAGGACGATCAGATTGCGGGCCGGGCCGTGGAGGTGCTTGGCGAAGTAGTCCAGGTGGTCCCGACGTTCAGTCAAGAGTATCGGTGACCGTTTCTCATCCAGAGCCCGGATCACATCGTCGAGGATCAACCGATTCCTGCGCTCGTCAATTGCGATCTGGCGGTAGACCTCCTGGATGCCGGTGTCCGCTGCATTGCTGGCCAACCGGAACTCCGTGCTCCGAACGATGAGCCTGTGTTCGAAGGGCTGCGCGGCGGCTTGGCTCTTGGGATCTATGGAAAAGCGCGCGGGGCCTAGCTGGAGATGAAGGATCGGATGGTGGCCGTCGCGCCGCCGCGGTGTCGCGGTCAACCCGGTTATGTAGCGCGCCTGTACCTCGCGCATGATCCGCTCGAATGAAACCGCAGGGACGTGGTGACACTCGTCGACGATCACGTGACCGTAGTCGCCCACGATGTCATTCACCTCGCCGCGACGAGCAAGGCTCTGGATCATCGCGACGTCGAGCCGACCGTTCGGTTTGCGTCTTCCACCTCCGATCTGACCGATCTCCTTGGACTTGAGATCCAGGAACAACGAGAGCTGGGCGATCCACTGCTCGAGGAGCTGGGTCCTGTGAACGAGGACCAATGTGCTCCGACCACGGCGGGCGACGAGGTTTGCGCCGACGACCGTCTTTCCGGATCCCGGCGGCGCGACGAACACACCGAAGTCGTGTTCAACCAATGCGTGAACCGCTTGCTCCTGGATCGGACGCAGGTCCCCCTGAAAGCAGGCATCGAGAGATTCCCCGTCCGTGCGTTGGTCATCGACTTCCAGGGCTACACCGAGTTCGGCGAGCAACTCCTGCAGCACGTCCATACAGCCGCGAGGAAGCCCGATGTGCTGCGGGTGTTCCTCGGCGCAACTGATGATCCGCGGAGTCAGCGCCGTTGACAGGCGCATCGCCTGCTTCTTGTAGAACACCGGATTCTGAAAAGCCGCCAGTCGCTTGATTCGGTTGATCAGCGGTGACGGTAGCCCGATCGTCTCCACGAACGCGAGTTGGGACAGGACGCAGCGGACGCGAGTTGGGACAGGCTCCGTGATGATCAGCTTGGCCGTACGCCGTGACGGCCGACGCTTCCATGGAGTATCGTCACCTTCGTCGTCCGAGAACTCACTTACGCGCTCACCCAGGACCTGCCCTTCGGCCTGGGCGTCAATAACAAGCGCTTCGATCTGGCTAGGGGGCATGCGGCGGATAGAGGCGAGAAAGGCCCATTGGTTCGGATATGGCATCCACGTCTCGTCCACGAACACCGAGTTGCCCTGCTGCCGAGGTCCGTCCTGAAAGGGCAGCGCAATCAGGTTGCCGAATCCACCTCGGGGCATCGTGTCCTGGTTGGGGAAGAGCCGATCGTACGAGGCCATGGACAGCTCGTGTCGCTGCGCCATGGTCTCCGTGATGAGGTAACAGCCCATCTTGCGAGCCACGCCGGCGGGGATGGGGGAACTGAAGAAGAACCAAACGTGGGCTCCGTCGCCAGACCGGGACCGTTCCACCGCGAACGGAACGTCCTTGGATCTACACGTGGCGGTGAAGGCTGCGACATCATCGCGCCAACAGCCCTTGTCAAAGTCCACGGCAAGAAACGAGCAGGTCTCGTCCTCCAGCATCGGGTATACGCCGATCACGGGACGTCCCAGGAAGTGTTCGTGGATGGTCTTCTCGGTGACCGGGATGAAGGCCTGGTTCGAGCACTCGCCACACTTCACACGGGGCTTCTCGCAGACACCGCGCACCCACTCGTTGGCGCAAGCCGGAGAGTAGCCTTTCGTGCCCTTCTTGGTGTTGACCCAGCGCTTCGGGTAAACATCGGTCCGACCACGGAACAGGTCGAGGAACAACGCGACCTTCTCTTTCGAGGTAGATGGGACTACGCGACTCGTCAACGCGGCTTTTCGTAAAGGCTTCTCTGAGCTTCCGATTTGGTGGACGGCTGAGGATAGCCGGACCTTGAGTTCGGCGATGCGCTGTGCTACTCGGGTATGCTCGCTCTCAATTTCGACCAGCCGCGCTTCCTCGCGGGCCAGGGATTCCCGTATCGCTTTTTCGTTACGGTCGGCCATTGGTCGTCGTCCAAGGGGCTATGCCTTTGAAACCTTCCCAAGAAGTCAGTTGTATTCCACCAGGCTGCTCAAGGACACAGATCAGGTCTCGAGTCCCTTCCAAGGTCTTCCGGGAATCCTGGCGATCAGTTCTTCCTGCACGAGAGCGGCGGCGTCCTGAGGATCGTATCCGATGCCAGCGGGCAAGAGGAGCTGGAGATCCTCGAGAAAGACGTCATCGCTCAACTTGCCGGCCAAGTTGGCTTCGAACTCCGCCCGCGAGGCGGTGACGTTATCGCGGTCCATGTAATGTCTGAAGCAACCGACGATCCGACGGGGATCGACGTCGGTGGAACGGAGCACGAGCCAGAGGTCGTAGAGGTCGCGCCCCTTCTTGCGCTGATAGAGTGCGCGGAGCTTCGTGCCGAGTAGCTCCTCGATATGGTACACGGGGAGTTCCGTCGTGCCTTTGAACCACGGGTTGTCCACGGTGAAAGGCCGTCGCGTAATACCTTGTACGTTGAAATGCTCGCGGGTGTTGATCTCGACCTTGAGGCGCATGCGGATCACCGGCTCGAAGCTGGTGTCGAAGCGGTAGATCACGGTCACGCGCCCATGGCCCTGCTTCCAGCGGGGCGCGCCAAGCCATGGATCCAGTGCCTCGCGAAGTCCGCCGAGAAGCGGCCCGATGGGTCCAGCCTCGGCTTGTACGAGGTCTATGTCCTCCGAGTACCGCCCGGCTGGAGAAATGAAGAGCTTGTGGAGTGCCGTCCCGCCCCGGAAGACGAATCCCTCGGCGAGTTCAGGTCTATTGAACATCTCGACCAGGGCGCGGGAGAGCAATAAGTCCTGTTCCACCTGGGCGTCGGAAGGCCAGGGCGCACGGGCTCGCCAGGCAGTGATGTGGGCACGGGGAATCAAAGGTCCACGTCCAGCTCTTCGTTCGGAATCACGCGCCAGCGCCGATCGGACGCTGTATCCGCTGGGCTCCCGGTACGCAGGGGAACGACACGAGGACTACGACTTCGAAGCCAGTCGGCGAGGGGTCTGGCGAGCCGGTGCTCTCCCACCGCTTCGAGTAGGTAGCCGAGCCTCTGGACATCGGGCATACGAACGAGCTGCGCCAACGCAACCAGGGCCTCCACGTCGAGGCGCTCGGCCAATTCGGCGAGCACGGTGGCCGCGTTGCTCAGGTGACCGGCTCCCGCTGGATAGCGGACGAGGTCGAAAGCTGTGGTCTCCGGCGTGGCGACGCACATGGATCCCGTTTCGGTCTGCACGTCCATCAGCGGCATCTGCTCCACCTTCCGGTTCATCGAGAACCGGAGAACGACCCTGCCAGCGCGCATCTCGCGGATCGGCTTGCTGGTTATGACTTGGAAGACCATGGGTTGCTCGTGCGCGGCGCCGTGAATGGCAGCGGCGCTAAGCAGGCCCACGTAGTAGGGCTGCTTCACGAACCGCATGAGGTCGTCGATGAACCAACTCGCTGGGGGCGACCCTGCGGTGCGGTACTCCGGAGGTACGACAACGTAGAATCCCCGCCTCGGGCTAACGATCCGGTTTTGCTCCTTGAGCCTGCGCAGCGCAGACTGCGCCGCGACAATGGACCGGCCGGTCTTTGCCTCCGCCTCGTCGCGGGTGAAGGTATAGCGCCCCTGCGACTGGAGTTGTTCCACCCAACGGGATATTGCCGGTCTGGGCGACATAGGAGAAGTCTCCAGGGGGGGGGCAAAATTTACTTTCGAAAGTTAGCGAAATGCGCAAGGTTTTGCAAGTAAAATGCGCCCCGATGCCACCGACACCACAGGCCGAAACCTCTCGGCGGGGACACCCGAGGACACCTGAATTGGGAGCGGAGGCCAATCGGGTCAATCGGGCGTCAGGTTGGGAGCCGCTCGGCCCCAACCTCCACCGGAGAATACTCCGGGGCCCGGACAGACGAGCGAGGGGCGGCCAGTGCGGTTGACCTCGGCACCCCGTCCTCTCGGGATGGGCGCCACTATCGATTTTGCTGCTTGCGGGTGGTCCTGCCGGCCCAGTCCTCGAGAATCTGCTCGATTCTTGCCGACTGGTCGCTGCCCATTGAACCTAATGGTGATCAAGCCACGTAACGAAACATGGGGCCTGACTCACACTCCCCCAGGTTTCCACAGCCATCACCCGAGCAGAGCCCATTCATGGCAGGTGTGAGCATGACATTTCTCCTTCTCTTCGCATTGCAGATCCTGTCGTCACCGCCGTCGGCGTTGCCCGAGACGTTGCAGGTCAACGGCATCGTTCGCGAGCCAACCGACGCCTGGAG
>JAAELY010000211.1 GCA_024226335.1 bacterium | reverse complement strand
GTGAAGCCTCACCTCACTGAGATGAAGTGGAAGGTGCTGTCGCTCATCAAGACGCGAGAGTCCACCGACGATGAACTGGAGATGCTGACCGGTATGTCCCACCAGTCTCTGTCTGCTTGTAGGCGGGGGCTGGTGAAGGACGGGCTGGTCGAGGCGACTGGCGACCGCCGCCCCACCAGGTCTGGGCGTGCCGCCCAGGTGTGGAGGGCGCTGTGAGCATCGTGATGGTCGACCGTATCATCCGAGAGACGAGCCCCGTCTTCGGTCTGCCACCGTACTGGTGGCGGGCCGTCGACGGAAACTGCTCGTATGTCACCCGACTCCCGTCGAAAAAGTTGTACAGCCTCCCCGCGTACTTCACCGAGTCCACCGCCGACGAGCGTGCCGATTGCTTCGCGGTGATCGTCGGGAAGTCGCAAACCACGTTCCAAGGACGAGACGATATTCTTCGAGCAACTGGTGTCGGCAGTGGCACCTACGCGGTCGCTTCGCTACGCTGGCAAGCGATGAAGGATCTCCACCAGTTCTACCGCACGCTGGCGGGCGAACAGGGCAACCAAGCCAGAAAGGAATTCCTTGAACCATGGAAGAAGATGAAGACGATCGTGACCCCACCCCGGAAGAGAAAAAGGAATTCGGGGACTTCCTGAAGAAGTACGCGATCGAGCAGATTATCCTGCTCGACGTATGCGACGAACTGGTGCCGCTGGGCATCATGACTCAAACAGAACGCGAAGCCTTGCTGGGCTTCGGGCCGAAGAAAGGTTGAGCGATGCCGCTCGAAGACATCAAGAACTCGCGAGGCGTCACCGAGACGCGTTTCACGTTCCCGGTCCCGGTGACCGGAACGGAAGCGGCTCGCGACGATCCCACGCCACCTGAGTCGATACTTCCAGGTATCTGCTGGAGAGGCCACACCTCGCTGCTCAGCGGTGCCCCGAAGGCAGGGAAGTCGACACTGATTCGTGACTGGATCCGCAGGATCGGGAAGGCTCATTTCAACGAGAACTTTCACTCGCACTTCGTGCTGCCCGATCGCCTGGTGAAGGCGGCGCGCAT
>JAAELY010000210.1 GCA_024226335.1 bacterium | reverse complement strand
TGCGCCATCCCCCCGAAATGAGAGAGGCAGCGATGGCGACGAAGAACAAGTTACTGACCGTCCTGTCGGACGCCGAGCAATTTGCCCTCTACGGCCTGCCCGATTTCGACGAAGGACAGCGCTTGGAGTTTCTGTCCCTGTCAGAAGCGCAGTTGGCCCTCGCCTGCTCTCGTACCGGTCTGCACGCACAAGTCCATTGTGTCTTACAGATTGGCTATTTCAAGGCCAAGCATGCCTTCTTCCGTTTCACCTGGGAGGAGGTGCAGGCGGATTGTGCCTTCGTCCTGGCGCGCTATTTCAACGGCCGAGCCTTCGAGCCGCTGGTCATCACCAAGCACGAACATTACACGCAGCGCGCGATGATCGCGGAGCTGTTCGACCATCGGCTCTGGTCGGCGGCGCTCCTCCCGCAACTCGAGCAGCAGCTCGTCCAGATTGTTCGCCGCGATGTCACGCTCGGCTTCATCGTCGCCGAGCTCATCGCCTATCTCAACGAACACAGAATCGTCCGCCCCGGCTACACGACCTTGCAGACGGTGATCAGTGAGGCGTTGTCCGCTGAACGCCGACGCTTGGGTGAGCAGCTCGCCGAGGGATTGGACGCAGCAGCCAGGGAGGCGCTGGCCCAGCTCCTGGTGCGCGACGACACGCTTTCGGAGCTGGCCGCCCTCAAGCAGGACGCCAAGGACTTCGGCTGGCGACAGATGGCACGCGAGCGGGAAAAGCGCGCCAGGTTGGATCCGTTGTACCGGATCGCCAAGACGCTGCTGCCCGAGCTGGCGGTGTCACAGCAGAATTTGCTCTATTACGCGAGCCTGGCGAACTTCTACACGGTCTACGATCTGCGTCGTTTCAAGCCAGAGCAGACCCACCTGTACCTGCTCTGCTACGTATGGCAACGCTACCGGCAGCTCACCGATAATCTCGTCGATGCCTTGGGCTACCATACCAAGCAGCTCGAAGACGAGAGCAAGGCTCAGGCAAACAAGCAGTTTCTCGCAGAGCAGGTACGACGTCAGCAGGAAACCTCGCTGGTCGGACGCTTGCTGTTGCTCTATGTGGACGAGTCGGTCGACGACGCCACGCCCTTTGGCGACGTGCGCCGGCGCGCGTTCAAGATCATGCCCAAGGAGGCCCTGCAGATCACCGGCCAGCATCTCAGCGTGAATCCAGCGAGCAAGCTGGCCCTGCGCTGGGAGGTTGTCGACGGACTGGCCGGACGCATTCGCCGTCATCTGCGTCCGCTCTACGGCGCGCTCGACTTTTCCGGGGTCGTGGCGGACAACGCGTGGCTCAAGGCGCTCGCCTGGATCAACGGGGTGTTCGCCAAACGGCAACGCCTGTCGCAGCGCCCGCTCGCTGAATGCCCGCAGGTGACTCTGCCCAAGCGCCTGCGCTCGTATCTACTGACGTTCGATGCCGACGGAGAACCCACTGGCCTACACGCCGATCGCTACGAGTTCTGGCTGTATCGCCAGATCAGAAAACGCCTCAAGTCGGGCGAGCTCTATCTGGACGACAGTTTGCAACACCGCAGCTTCACCGATGAGCTTGTCTCCCTTGACGAGAAGGCGGACGTGCTCAGCCAGATGGACATCCCTTGGTTGCGTGATCCGATTCACGCCCAGCTCGATGCGTTGACCGACGAGGTGCATGCGCAGTGGCTGGCGTTCAACCGCGAACTGAGCCAGGGCAAATTCAAACATCTCGACTATGACCGCGGGACCAAGACGCTGACCTGGCGTCGGCCCAAGGCCAACCATGAGGCCGCGCGACAGGACAGCTTCTACGAACAACTGGCGTTCTGCGACGTGGCCGAGGTGTTCCGCTTCGTGAACGACCAATGCCAGTTCCTGACGGCGCTCACCCCGCTGCAGCCGCGCTACGCCAAGCAGGTCGCCGACGCGGACAGCCTGATGGCAGCCATCATTGCCCAGGCGATGAATCACGGCAATCTCGTGATCGCGAAAACGAGCGACATTCCCCATCACGTGCTGGAGGAGGCCTCCCAGCAGTACCTGCGCCAGGCCTCGCTGCAGGCGGCCAATGATCGGATCAGCGATGCCATCGCC
>JAAELY010000209.1 GCA_024226335.1 bacterium | reverse complement strand
ATGAATGAAGCGGGCAATGTGGGGATAGCGCTTGCGCAAGAGTGTGACTTCATCATCAAGCTCGGCAGCGCGTATAGCTGGGCCGTCTGAAGCGAGCCACTCTCGAAACGGGTCGGGATCAGCCGCAGCCCTCTTGTTTGTCTCATTGATTCTATTCATGAGCAGGTCATTCAGCTTCGAGTCGAGCCAGGCGGCCATGCCCACATCGTCTTCCCAATCTGGAAGCTGGCTCATGCGTGCGCCCTCATGGGCACGACCTTGCCACGTGCCTTCTTGCCTTTGACTAACGCGTCGATATGTTCGGCCCATGCGTCGAGCGCGCCGCGCTTCTCCTTGGCATACTCGTGGCGCTGATAGATGCCGACGACGCCGGACTTCGATCCAGACACGTGCCCCAGGACTGCCTCGGTAACGGGAAGCGCGAAGCCGAGTCTCTCTAGTCCAGTGGCGACGGTCCTGCGCAGATCGTGAAAGCGCCACGGCTCCTTGAACTGAAGCGCCGCGTCGAGCCTGTACTTCACCTTGCCAAATCCGCACACCGGTCGAGCGCCGCCCGTGGTGGTGAACACGTACTCGCCGTCGTGTCGCGGGATTGACTTGATGATCTTCTTCACGTGATCGCTCAGCGGAATGACGTGTGCCCGCTTGCTCTTGTGTCTCGCGGCCGGGATCGTCCAGTCAGACGAGAGCTCGTCCCACCGCATGGCCTCGGCCTCGCCTCTGCGGACGCCGGTCACGATCATGACTCGGATCACGTTGGAGAACGCGGAGTCGTCCAGTGCTGTCCACAGTGCCTTGAGTTCCTTATCCGACAGCACGCGGTCGCGGTCGCGCCCTGGCTCAGCCGGATGAATGCCCGCCAGCGCGGTGCCGTCGATGAGCCCCTCCCGATGGAGCCACTTCAGCATGCGGCTCAGCGTCTTGTTCATCTCGCGCTCCCGACTGCTGGCGACACCGGCGACTCTCGAGGTGCGTCCCGGCACGCCGCTCCGGTAGGACTCCCGGATGACGGAGCAAACTTCGTCTGCTGTGATCTCCGACACGGGCTTGTCGCACCAGCGGTAGACCAGGGACCCTGGTCGAATGGTCGGGGGCGCATCATCGTCGTCATAGACGAGACCAAGCGTGTCGCGCGCCTGCTTCTTCCACGTTCGATTATGCCTGCGGTCGCGCTGCTCCTGCTCCACGAACTGTCGCGCCAGAGCGCCGAACGTGTT
>JAAELY010000208.1 GCA_024226335.1 bacterium | reverse complement strand
TACTATGAGAAGCAAGAAAGTCTGGCCACGGTGGCTGGACTCAACTAAACGAGTCTCCGGAGAAACCGGGGCGGTTCAGAGACACCGGGTGATCAACGGCAATCATTTCGGCCGGACGACTCCGGACTAATGGCCGTTTGTGGGTGATCACCGAGGCTCAATCGTCCAGTAGAACAGATCAACTCCAGATGTGCTGGAAAAGGATGCCGAAGGAGACATTCGAGGATGGCACGAATATCTGTGTGGAGAAGGGTATGAGCTTGGCGCTCGCTCACATCGATTTTGGCTTCGAGTTGTCAGAGGTCCTGACGACGCTCGCTGGACTCGCGTCACAGACGCGGTTATCGTGCGCTTCCAACTGCTTTGATGCGAGGCCACATGGCTTTAGGGTCACGATGGAGTCGGCTAATCCTTCGGCTCCTCCTGTCACTCACTTCGTTCGCAATGATGTTCCTGGTCGCCGAAGCCGGATTTCGGCTCATGGCCTACTACGATGATCGCGAAATCGACGCCTTCGAGGGCCTGGGTTCGGGACCGGTCATTCACGATCCGAGAACCAGGATCAAGACGAAGAACATCGTCCGACTCAGTCGAAATCCGGAGATCGTCTATGAGCTGATCCCGGGCGTCCGAGGTCTTTACAAAGGCGCGGTCATCACGATCAACGAAGATGGCTTCCGCGGGCCGGTTGTGCGCGAAGAGCTGCCGGCCAATTCTGTTCGCATCGTAGGAATCGGCGATTCGGTGATGTTCGGCTACGGCGTCGGTGATCGAGACTACTACCTTTCCTTTCTGCGAGAGGACCTCGCCCAATCTCGTCCCGACAGAGCCTGGGAAGTCATCAATGCGGGCGTTCCCGGGTACAACACGACGATGGAGGTCGCAACGCTCGAAGAGAAGCTGCTCAAGTACACGCCGGATCTCGTGCTGATCGAGTACGTCCCCAACGATCTTGATCTACCGCGTTTCATTCGCAACCGTTCGCCCTACTTCGCACTCGATCATTCCTACATCGGAAAGTACGTCCAGGCGATTCGGAAGGGTTGGGGCCATGCGCCCGACGATAGGCTCGCGTCGCTTCCTCGCGACTCCTCAGAGATCCCAGAGGAATACGTCCACATGCTCGGGATCGACGGGTACCGAAACGCGATGTCGAAACTGGCGCGGTTGCGAGCGGAACATGGATTCGATGTGGTCGTGCTCTGTTCGTTGCGCCTACCGCCTGCAGTGCGCGCGATCGTGACGGAGCTGGGTTTCCCAACCATCGAGGCCTACGATGCGATGGAAGCGTACCTGGTTGCGCGCGGGAGTTCGATGGACGCGCACTTGAAGTCCGAGCTGGTCGTCAGCAACTCCGACCCCCACCCATCACCGCTTGGGCACCGAATCATTACTAGCGTGATATTGGAAGGCTTGGAGGCGCAGGGGCTGTTCGGAGATTGAGAGCCTACGACAGAGCCCTGGGATTGTGAAATGGACTGCTCGGCCTCTTGGTGACGCCCAAGGCGGCGAGGGCCAAGGAAGATCCCGAGACCCGGCGATTCTGGCAAGGGTTCCAGTAGGTCCTTCAGCTATCCGAGTAGGACCGCAGAGCCGTCATCCGGCTCGTCAACTGATTGCGGTAGGAGTAGCACTTCACCGGTGAGGCCATTCGACCAATGAGGCTCGGGCCGCCCCCCACCATCGTGATCTGGGCAGACATGGGATCTCCCGGTTCCCGTTCAAGAAGCGTCCGCACATGCTGAGGGTCTCCGACCGCGCGGGGTCCCGGACGAACTAGCTTTGGCGTTCGACCGCAGTGTTGCCTTCCCGTTCGCAAAACACGGTCAGCACCCCGGAAGTAAGCGATCAAAGATCGGCGTCGTTGACTTCGTGAGCAAGGGTGGTGCGAGGTCAGCGCGGAGTCTGATCGAGGACGGAGCGATGGGGCTCTTCGGCGAAGCGGGTCTTCCACATCCGCGGCGTGAGCTCCTCGACGCGC
>JAAELY010000207.1 GCA_024226335.1 bacterium | reverse complement strand
GGTCGGAATCGTCGGAATACGCAGACCCCCATGTCGTAGAGGCCGAACGGACCCGGTGGAAAGCTGCGGACCGGCCTACCATTCGTCGAATGCGTAGACGCCGAGCAGCCAGATCTCGACGCTGTAGGCCGCGTAATACGTCGCGATCCAGCCAATCTTCGCCAGCGACTGCTTGCTCAGGTTCCGCTTCAGGAGCTTGTTCAGCTCTTCCCAGATCGAGTCCTGCAGGTCCGGAGTGTTGGTGATCCCCGGCGTCGTCGTGGTCAGCATGAAATAGAGCAGGCCCACCACCAGATACACCGATCCTCAGGGTACGATCCGCGGGTTGGTGCTGATCGGCTTCTGGCTCGGGATCGTCAACATCGCCTCCAACATGGCCTACGATCTGCAGGCGCACTACGGCAATTTCTGGCTCGACTCCGGCCAGATGGACAATCCCAAGGGCTACTGGGACTCGGTATCGGACCGGGTGCAGCCGGCTCTCGGACAGCTCGACATGACCAAGGTGCCGAACGATTTCATCTGGTCCGACGGCGAGTCGATGAGCTATCCGCAGCGC
>JAAELY010000206.1 GCA_024226335.1 bacterium | reverse complement strand
TGACCGTGCCCGGCGCAGCTTCTGGCTACGCAGTTGACCGTGCCCCGGCTCAGCGGTATACCCGCGGCTAGTGGTCGGTTGAAGAATCCGTGTGAGCCTGACTCTGGTCCGTTGAAGAATCTGCTGGTTGTGGCTCTAGTCCGGCTTGTTCGACAGTCTGCGAGCTGGTACTCCCCGCCGGCGTCCTTCGAAGGAGATCCCCCTAAATGCGTGTCCTGGTTCTGGGCTCCGGAGGTCGCGAGCACGCACTGGCCTGGGCCATCGCTCGGAGCCCGCTCGTCGACGAGGTGATCTGCGCACCCGGCAACGGCGGAATCGCGGGCGATTTTCGCGTGCTACCGCTGGATCTTTCGGATCACGTCGCCGTGCTCGAACTGGTGAAGCGCGAGGGGGTCCAACTCGTCGTCATCGGCCCCGAGGATCCACTCGTGGCCGGGCTGGCGGACTCGCTCGGAGAGGCCGGAGTGGCGGTTTTCGGACCGAGTGCGGAGGCCGCGCAGCTCGAGGGCAGCAAGCGCTTCGCGAAGGAGTTCATGGAGCGTCACGGGATTCCGACCGCGGCGCATCGGGCGTTTTGCGACGCCGCGTCCGCCGAGTCCTACGTGCGCGAACTCGCCGGTCCCTGCGTCGTGAAAGCCGACGGGCTGGCGGCGGGCAAGGGTGTGGCCGTGTGCGCCAAGACTGCCGAGGCGCTGAGCGCGATCCGCGAGATGATGCAGGAGCGGCGTTTCGGGGATTCCGGAGACTCCGTCGTCATCGAGGAGCGCCTGGTCGGTGACGAAGTTTCCTACTACGCGATCTGCGACGGCGAGCGCTTCGTCTGTCTGGCGGCTGCGCAGGATCACAAGCGCGCACTCGACGGTGATCTGGGCGAGAACACCGGAGGAATGGGCGCCTACTCGCCTACGCCCGTGGTCGATGCCGAACTGGAGCGCGAGATCGTCGAGCAGGTCGTGCGCCCGACCGTCGACGGCATGCGCAGTGAGGGTCGTCCGTTTCGCGGGGTTCTGTACGTCGGTCTGATGATCAGCGATGGCAAGCCCTACGTGATCGAATTCAACGTCCGTTTTGGCGATCCGGAGACGCAGGTGTTGATGTTCCGGATGGAATCCGATCTCATGCCGCTCTTGCTCGGTGCCGCGGAGGGACGCTTGCCCGAAGGAGAGGTCGGACTGGATTTCGGTCCACCCGCAGTGTGCGTCGCGATGGCGAGCGAAGGCTATCCGCGCAGCTACGAAAAGGGTCGCGAGATCACGGGCCTGGCCGAAGTCGCCGAACTCCCCGATGTGAAGGTGTTCCACGCGGGCACGCGACGCGAGGGCAATCGCATCGAGACTGCCGGAGGCCGCGTTCTGGGAGTGACCGCTCGAGCGGTCACGATCGCCGACGCCACGAGTCGCGCCTATGACGCAGTGGAGCGGATCCACTTCGACGGTGCGCAGTTTCGCAGCGACATCGCGAAGCGCGCGCTCGCGGAAACCGCGAGTTGATCGTCGACGTCTCGGGCGCCGTCGAAGTGCTCGAACGCGCCGAAGTGCTCGCGTATCCGACCGAGACCGTATACGGCCTCGGAGCCGATGCCGCTTCTCCTGTCGCGCTGGAGCGATTGCGTCAGCTCAAGGGGCGCGATCGCGAGTCGGGTCTTTCCGTGTTGATCTCGGGGACCGAAGCACTACGCGCCGCGGTTCCCGAGCTTTCCAAGGCTGCACTAAAGATCGCCGAGCGCTTCTGGCCGGGGCCGCTGACTCTCGTGCTGCCGACGAGCGAACCAGCACTCGCGGGTGTCGCGTCGCAACACGGCGTGGGTTTTCGCTGTTCGCCCCAACCGACCGCAGCCGCCTTGGCGCGCGCTTTTGGCAGGCCCCTGGTTTCGACCAGTTGCAATCCCACGGGTGCGACGCCCTGTGAATCGGCCGAACATGTGCGACGCGTTTTCGGTGACGCACTCCCGATCCTCGGTGGCGAGAAGAGTGGAGGTCAGGATCCGTCGACCGTCGTCGCACTCGACGCGTCGGGATCGCCTACTTTGTTGCGCGAGGGCGCCGTTCCCTACGGGAGCGTTCTGGAGGAGTTGGTCATTCATGAGTGAGATTCGCCCGTTCAGGGGATTGCGCTTCGCGCGGGACGCGCAGCCGCGACTCGCAGGTCCCTACGATGTGATCTACGCCGACGAGCGCGCGCAGCTCGGTGCCGAACCCGAGAATATCGTGCACCTGACCCTGCCACCGGGAGAGATGGGCGCGCGCGACTATGCGGCGGCGCGCACTTGCCTGGAGGACTGGATCGGGCGCGGCGTACTCGTGCGCGACGACGAACCGGCCTTGTACGTTCTGGAGGAGCGCGTGACGGATGGGCGCGTGCGCAGGGGGTTCGTCTCCACTGTCCGTCTGGCCGATTACGACGAGCGCGTGATCCTGCCGCACGAACGCACCATGAAGGGTCCGAAGATGGACCGTCTTCTGCTCACGCGCGCAGCGCAGGCCAACCTCGAGCCCACGTTCTTCCTGTACGAGGATCGCGAAGACAAACTCGCGCAGGCTCTCGATACCTCGTCGATGGGTGCGCCTCTGGTCGACTGCAGGGGCCCCGACGGTACCCACTTGAAGCTCTTTGCGCTCTCGGATGTCGCGCGCGTCGAAACCGTGCAGGGTTTCCTGAAGGATCGCTCGCTGATCATCGCCGATGGGCATCACCGCTACGAGACCATGCTGCGCTACCGCGATGAGTGCCGCGAGGCCATTCGCGAAGCGGGCGGAGAACCCGATCCCGAAGATCCGCATGAGTTCGTCATGGCCTATGTGGTGAACGCCTTCGATCCCGGATCGCGCATCCAGGCGATCCATCGCGTTTTGAAAGCCGAAGTCAACGACCCGCGCGCGGTCCTGGAGGCGGTCGGTTTCAAGATCGGCGAACTCGATACGTCTGTCTCGGGGAGCGATATCGTCGAGCAGTTGGCCAAGCACCGTGAGCAGTTTCACGCGTTCGTGCTCGCGTCTGGCGACGCCCCGCCACTACTCGCGACGCGGTCCCGCGGCCAGACGCTCGACGTCCAGGTGCTGCACGAAGAACTGCTTCCCGAACTCGGCGGCGAACTCTCCTTCGATTCGAAGCCAGAGCGCCTGCTCGAAAATGTTCGAGCCGGTAGCGTCAGCCTGGGTTTGTTCTTGAATCCGACCGGTGCCGACGAACTCTTCCGGGTCGTGCGGGACGGAACGGTTCTGCCGCAGAAGTCGACCTTCTTCAGCCCGAAGATCCCCAGTGGCCTGATCGTGCGGGACTTCTAGCCCGCACCTTGTCGGCTAGCGGTCTTCGAGCGGTCCGATGCGCAGGCGCAGGTCGCTTGGGGGGGCGTCGTCCATGAACTCGCTCAGACGCCTCAAAATGGTCTGTTTCTCCAGCTGGAGCCTCTGCATCCAGGCGGAATCCCTGACGTGCGCGTGAACCACTCCCGATCGGACTCCCGCCGGGCGGCAATGGGGTGAGAACTCCGGTCCCAGCGCTTCGTCCCAGATCCGGATCACGGTGACCGCCTGGGCCGTGCCCTCGAGCCCGACCTCGCTGAGCAGCTGCGGCAGCAGCTCTCCCACCGATTCGGCCGGTCCTCGTCGCGTTCGTTCCCCCATACCGTGACGGTAGCAGACGCGGGTGGCTCGCCGGGTTGCGCATGTCTGGTACCTTCGGGGGACTTTGCCGAGATCCGCATTCAGATGTGATTTTTGTGGCCGAGAGGTCGAGCGCGTGCGCCGGGTGGCTCTGGACGCCGATTACGACCGTTTGGGGCCGCGCCACGCCCTTCGCTACGCCTGTGATTCCTGTTCCAGGGATAAAGAAGCCGACCGCCGGCCCAAGGCGGTTGACGACAGCCCAAAGCCCTTATAGTTTCGGCCCTTCGCGTTCCGCCGACCCACCTGCGGGTCCCTAGAGGTTTTCCTTCAATGGTTAAAGTTCGCCTATATCGCACGGGTGCCAAGAAGCGCCCTTCGTATCGGATCGTCGCCATCGACTCGCGCAAGAAGCGCCAGGGTCGCGTGCTCGAGTTGCTGGGAACCTACGATCCGATCAAGGATTCGGCCGTGGTTCTGCGCCAGGAGGCTCTGGACCGCTGGATCGGCAAAGGTGCTCAGCTCAGCGACACCGTGGCTTCGCTGATCCGCAGAAAGAAACGCGAGGAGGCGGCGGCCGAGACCGGCGCCTGATCGAACGATGAAGGAGCTGATCGACTTCATCGCGCGCACGCTTGCGGACCAGCCCGACGAGGTCGAGGTGACGGAGTCCGACGACCGGCGGCAGCTACAGCTCCGTCTTGCGGACGACGACGTCGGTCGATTGATCGGGCGGCGCGGCCGCACCGCCAAAGCCATGCGGGTTCTTCTGGATTCGGGTCCAGACCGCCAGCGGCTCGATATCGAGGGC
Organism: bacterium; assembly: GCA_024226335.1. NCBI lineage: Bacteria > bacterium. Next base: position 70,928 of record JAAELY010000206.1, on the reverse strand, counting down.
CACGGTGCCGAGGGCGAAGAAGAGGCCGCCGCGGAGTGAACCATGCTCGTGAGCAGCTCGGACGAGATGGAGACGGTAGCGCGCGGCGCTGCCGGTAACTGGGTCGAGGTCGGTCGGATTACCAAGTCCGTCGGTCTCGACGGCGGTCTCCTGATCCAGCTGCATTCCGAGGATGCGTCCAATCTGCTGGCCTGCGAGAGTATTCGGCTCGCGGGCCGCCCCGGAGAGATTCCGTTCAAGGTCGAGCGCTTCGAGCCTTCCAATCCCGCTGCTGATGGCCGGGCGCGCGTGCGTGCCTGGCTGGCGGGTCTCGACTCGCGGGAGCGCACGGAGCCCTGGCTGAGCGCGGGTGTCTCGGTTCCCGAATCTGCTCTGGCGCCCCTGCCCGAAGGCGAGTTCTATTGGCGCGATCTGATCGGCCTGTCCGTCCATACCCTCGGTGGCCGCGATCTGGGTCGGGTCGAGGATATCTGGCCGACCGGCGGCGTGGACCTGCTGGTGGTTCGAGCGGACGGCGAGCCCGTATTGATTCCGGCGCTGCGCAGCCTATTGAGCGAAATCGACACCGCCGCCCGCAAGATCTTCATCGACCCGCCTCCGGGTCTGCTGCCGGAGGACGACTGATGCCCTCTGGGCCTCGAATCGAGATCCTGACGATCTTCCCGGAGCTGGTGGAGAGTTTTCTCGAGGGTTCCCTGCTCGGCGCGGCTCGTCGCAGCGGCGTGGTCGACGTGCGGGTGAGCGATCTGCGCACCCATGCCACCGACCGGCACCGCACCGTCGATGATGCGCCCTTCGGCGGGGGCGACGGGATGGTCATGAAATGTGAGCCCGTGGTTCGAGCGGTCGAGGCCGTGGCCCGGCCCGGTGCGCGGGTCATCGCGCTGAGTCCTCGCGGCCGCCGCCTGGACCAGCCGATTGTGGAGTCCCTGGCCGATGAGCGGCAGATCGTGCTGCTCTGCGGTCGTTACGCGGGCTTCGATGAGCGGATTCTCGAAGCAACGGGTGCGGAGGAACTCTCGATCGGGGACTATGTGATCTCCGGAGGAGAAGCCGCTGCACTCGTGGTCACTGAAGCCGTGACCCGCTTGATTCCAGGAGTGTTGGGGAATCCCGTCTCTTTTGAGCAGGATTCGTTCCGGGATGGGCGATTGGAACATCCGGTCTACACTCGCCCGCGCGAGTTCCGGGGCCACACGGTTCCAGAAGTCCTACTCTCCGGGAATCACGCGGCAATCCAACGGCACAGACATAAAGAGTCACTTCGGTTGACCGTCAAGCGGCGGCCGGATTGCGTCGATGCAATCAAACTGAGCGAGGAAGATCGAAAGATCCTCCGGGAGCTGGAAAATGAGAGAGATTCAGGAGCTTGAACAGGCGTCGTTGCGCACGGATCACCCGGAGTTTCGTCCAGGGGACACCGTGCGAGTCCACGTACGCATCAGAGAAGGCGACAAGGAGCGGATTCAGGTCTTCCAGGGGGTGGTCATCCAGCGCCGCCGCGGTGGGATCCACGGTACGTTTACCGTCCGCAAAGTCTCTTATGGCGTAGGTGTCGAGCGGGTCTTTCCGACCCACTCCCCCATGATCGCGAAAATCGAACTCAAGTCGCGTGGGCGAGTACGCCGATCTCGTTTGTTCTATCTCCGTTCGCTTACCGGCAAAGCGGCGCGCATCCGCGACCGCATCGAGCCCAAGAGCGAGAAGAAGAAGAAGAAGACGTAAGGGACCGTATGCGGATAACCCGAATCCATCTGAGCGCGCGGGGGGACGCCGCGGTGGATTGGCAGTTTGCGCTGGATCCAGGCTATTCGGTCGTCTTCGCACCGGGCCAGGATCAGGCGCAGCGCCTGTCTTCGGTCGCTACCGCCATGTTCTATCCGGACTCGCATCTGCCACAGCTCGAGGAGTGGACCGGCCCAACGACGGGCGAGGCCGGCGCGAGCTTCGATCTGGGTGGGGATTCGTTTCACGTCACGCTCAACTTCGAAGCCCGCCGAATCGAGCTGCGACGGCTCGACAAGAGCACCGGACAGTACGAGCCACTGTGCATCGGTTCCGACAGCGTCGCTCGGCGTCTTCGGGCTGAAGGCCTGCCGGACGTCGAGAGTTTCCGCGTCTTTTGTACCCAGGGGATCGACCCTCTCGAAGGCAATGCCGCCTACGTGGAGGAGTGCGTCGAAGAGGAAACGTCGCCGCCGCCCAGCGAAGAAGAGCTGGCGGGCGCGCGGGCGAGAATGGCCGTCCTAAGCGCGGATCGGGACTCTCTTGCGCGACTCGAGCGCGAGCACAAGGGCGCTTTCGACTGGCTCGAATCCCAGACTCCTCTGGCGGAGTTCCACGAGGACTCCGAAGCTCATATCACGCAGTACTGTGAGCGTGAGGCTGAACTCGATCGCTGCCGCGAGCAGATCCGACAGAAGCGCCGCGAGCTGCTCGATCAGCGCGCGAAACTCGCCAAGGTTCCCCAGCGCTATCCGCTGCCTGCGGGCATCAGTACCGCGATCGGTGGGGTTGGCGCAGCACTGATTCCGTTGGGCAATCCATTCGCTCTGCCGATCGCCGTGCTGGGTGGTCTGGGTGCCTCGTTCTTCATGTTCATGCGCTACCTCGGCACGCGCAAACAGCGCAGTGTCGAAACCGCAATCGCCGCGTTGCGCGTGCGAGAGCGCACCGCAGAGCGTCATTTCAGTTCGAACGCCGGGCCCGTGCTCGCGTTGCTCGAGGAAGTCGGGCTCGACTCCGTCGAGAATCTCAAACGACGTCTCGTCGACTACGAAAAGGGCGCCAAACGTCTGAAGCAACTTCACGAACAGGCGGTCGAAGCGCGCGAGGCTTTTCCAGCCGAGGCACTCGCCGAACTCTCCCAGCTGGAAGAATCGCTGGGTGAACCGAGTTTGATCGAGCGCCGCCGGGAAAATGCAGTACCGCGGATCGAAGAGGAAGAAGTCATCGAGATCGACGAACGCACGCCCGCTGGACTAATTGAGGCGATGGCGCGCGTCTGTTCTTTGCCGGTCGACGAAGTGAGGGGAATCCTTCAGGCTCCACTCGATGGACAACTCGATATTCTCACCGAAGGCGCACTCGACCGGGCCGTGTTCGAGAAGATCGACGATGGGAAGGCGGAGGACTGGGTGTTCAAGGGAGCCCAGTGCGACGGCGTGACCATGATGGATCTCGACGCGGAGGAACAGACCATCGTACTGACGGCATTCCGCATCGCCTTGCTCGAAGCTCTGGGTCCCGATCGTGGCCTTGGGATCTTCATCGGTCCCGACCTGCGTAGCCACGAAGACGGAGACCATCTGCTCGCACGTTCTCTGCGCCGGCTGGGAGAATCCGTACAGGTGGTGCAGTTCGCGGGCAACGATCCCTGCTGGAGTGAGCACGCCAGCAGCACGATCGAGCTCGATTAGTTCCTATTCGCCGTCGGCCCGAAACGCGTCGCGAATGTAGCTGATCACCGGGGCGTCGCGTGTTCCATCGACAGCCACGACGTCGAAACGCATGCGCGATGAGCGCGGAAGCTCACCCGAGGCTAGAAGCTCGCGAGCCGCACGAGCCAGTCGGCGCTGCTTGCGTCGGTCGACCGATTCGGCGGCCGATCCAAAGCGCGGTGTCGTGCGCATGCGCACTTCGACGAAACAGAGCGTGTCTCCGTCGAGCGCGACCAGGTCGAGTTCCGCGTGGCGCAGGTGCACGTTGCGGGCTAGGATGCGGATTCCCAGGCTTTGGAGATGTTGTTCGGCGAGTCGTTCGCCGAAGCGCCCGAGTGCACGTCTATTCGAAACGTCGGACGAGCTTGTGGGCGAGCGTTTGTTGGAGCGTTCATCTTCCGACATATCAACCTCTCGAGTGGGCGGGGTGAGAGGTTTCGGGGTCGAGATGACGGAGACCGTATCGCAGGGTTTCGGGTGCGTCTACGTCGTTGCGACGCCGATCGGAAATCTCGAAGACCTGAGTCCGCGTGCGCAGAGGATTCTGCGCGAAGTCGTGCTGATTGCGTGCGAGGATACGCGTCGCACTGCGAAGCTATGTACTCATTTTGGGATTTCGACGCGCCGCGAGTCATTGCATGCACATAACGAGGCCTCTCGCATTCCCGGGCTGATCCGGCGCTTGAAGGCCGGTGACTCGATCGCATTGGTCTCCGACGCGGGAACTCCGCTGCTCTCGGATCCAGGTGAGCGCCTGGTCGCCGCGGTCATCGAGGAGGGGCTTTCGGTCGTCTCCGTTCCCGGCCCATCGGCTTTGCTCGCCGCCCTCGTCGCTAGTGGACTGCCGACCCAAGCATTCCACTTCTCGGGTTTCCCGCCGCGCAAGTCGGGTGCGAGGCGCAGTCTGTTCGCGTCGCTTGCTTCGCTCCCGTCGACTCTGGTGTTTTACGAAGCCCCGGGCCGTTTGAAGCAGACGCTGGGCGAATTGCACGAGGAACTGGGGGGACGACGGGTCGCGATCGCACGCGAGTTGACCAAGCTTCACGAGGAGATCCTCCGGGGACGGCTTGGCGCTCTCGATCTTGCGGAACCGAGAGGGGAGGTCACGCTGATCGTCGAGGGAGCGCCGGCCGACGAAAGGCCCGAACTCGACGAATCCCAGGTCGGCGCACGCATCGATGCGCTGCTCGCCGAAGGAATCAGCCCGCGCGATGCAGCCCGACGGCTCGCCGACGAACTGGGATGGAAGCGCAGTGAAGCCTACCGCCGTGTTCTCGAACGGGTCGGGCAATAGCTTCGAAGCTCACCCCAGCAACTCTTCCATCCGATCCTCACCCACGACCTCGACCTCGCATTCGCGGGCCTTCTCGAGCTTGGAGCCCGGATTCTCGCCAGCGAGTAGATAGTCGGTTTTCTTCGACACCGAGCCGGTCACCTTCGCTCCCGCTGCGAGGATGCGTTTCTTCCACTGGCTGCGTGGGATCGAGAGCGTGCCGGTGATGACGACTGTTTTGCCCGCCAGCGCCTCGCTTTCATTTCCGACTTCCAGTTCGGGACCGCTCTGAATCCGCAACGTGTCGACGAGTTGCAGGAACTCTGCTCGGTTTTCTGGCTCGTCGAGGCTCAGGCGAAGGCTCTCGGCGATCGTAGGTCCGATCTCGTCGACTTCTTCCAATTCCTGTTTGGACGCGTCGAGCAGAGTGATCGGATCCGGAAAGGACGCAGCCAGTACCTCGCCGATTCTCTCGCCAACATGACGGATGCCAAGTGCGTACAGAAAACGACCCAGGCTCACGTCTCGCGAATTCTCGATTGCGCTGACCAGGTTCTGGGCGGACTTCTGACCCATGCGGTCGAGTGCGGCGATCCGGTCGATCTTCAGTCCGAAGAGGTCCGACGGACGCGTCAGTAATTCGGCATCGATCAACTGATCGACCAGCTTTTCGCCCAGTCCTTCGACGTCGAGTGCCCCGCGGCTTGCAAAGTGGCGCAGGCGTTCGCGTTGCTTCGCCGGGCAGTTCGGGTTCGGGCAGCGTTTGACGACCTCGCCCTCGGGTCGAACCGCTGGCGTATCGCAAACCGGGCAGTTCTCCGGCGGTTTGTGTCGGCGTGTTCGCCCGGGTCGAAGATCGAGCACCACGCGCACCACCTTCGGGATCACATCGCCTGCCCGTTCCACGAAGACCGTGTCTCCCACGCGCACATCGAGACGCTCGATCTCGTCTTGATTGTGCAGCGAGGCGTGTTCCACCGTTACTCCGCCAATCGCTACCGGTTCGAGCACGGCCACCGGTGTGAGCGCCCCGGTGCGGCCGACAGATGTCTCGATGCCGATTACTCTCGTCGTGGACTGTCTCGCCGGAAACTTGAAAGCAATCGCCCATCGGGGCGAGCGATTGAGTTCTCCCAGACGCTTCTGCAATGCGAAGTCGTCGACTTTCAGAACAGAGCCGTCGATCTCGTAGCGCAGCGAGTCGCGTTCGTTCTCCAGTTTTGCGTGGAAGGCAATCAGTTCATCGATCTCGTAGCTCGCGCAGAACAGCTCGCTGGTCTTCAGCCCAAACTCGCGCAAGCCCGCGATCGATTCGCCCTGCGAGCCAAAACCCAGCTCGTCGTGGCCGCGGCCGATCCCGTAAATGACGATTTCCAGAGGCCTGGCTGCTGCGACCTTCGGATCCAGCTGGCGCAACGTACCTGCGGTGGAATTGCGGGGATTGGCAAACGGCTGCAGCCCCTCGTCCAGCCGCTCTTCGTTCAAGCGCCGGAAGGCCGCCAGGGGCATGAAGGCCTCGCCGCGCACATCGAGCACTTGAGGTGGGGACCCGCGCAGCCGCAGTGGGACGGACCGGATGGTTCGCAGATTGTGGCTGACGTCCTCTCCCGTCCGTCCGTCTCCGCGGGTCGACCCGATCCTGAACACGCCCCGCTCGTAGGTCAGTTCTACCGCGATGCCGTCGTACTTGGGCTCGATGCAGTAGGCGATCGGCGACTTTTCTCCCAGGAACTTGCGCACCCGTGTGTCGAATGCGCGAATCTCGTCGGCACTGGTTGCGTTGTCGAGTGAGAGCATCGCTACGGCGTGCTCGACTGCATTGAATCCGGCCGCTGGGGCGCCGTGCACGCGCTGGCTCGGAGACTCGGGCGTCACCCAGCCCGGGTGCCTTGCTTCGAGTTCCAGCAGTTCGCGCATGAGCGCGTCCCACTCCGCATCCGAGACCAGCGGATCGTCCAGGATGTGGTAGCGGTAGTTGTGTTGCTCGATGAGCTGGCGCAACTCCTCGAGCCTGTCGCGATCGTCGGCCATTGCCCCCCTCTTGAAAACTGGGCCTTGGAAAACCGGGCACAGGTCCACCACTAGGATGGGGCACAAGCGGCCAGCAGCGCCAGCGGATCCGGATTTCCCAGAAGTTGGGCCTCTCCCGCTCCCGAGCGGGGTCCGGAAAGCCGCAAAAAGAGACAAAAGTGGAGCGAAAATGCCCACTCGACAAGAACGTCTGCATGCGTTTGAATGCGCCGAGACGCTCTGGGTCCAAGGAAAAGAGGAAAAAAAGGTTCACTCTTGGGTAAGCTGAGTGATCCTGGAACCCGATAGAGAAGTGGATGAGCACACCATCGACGCCCAGAGACCGAACCTCAAGCCAACTCGCGACAGCGGGGGCCGATTCTCCAGTCGAATGCCCAGACAGGATTCAGCAGGCCAACCGGGTTCAACAGGCCAGTGATCTGCCGTTGAGTGGGGAATGTGTCGGCATGGTCGAGCACGAGGTGCGAACCTCAATGACGGTCGTGCGAGGTTATCTGCGCATGCTCCTCAGCGAGCGCCACGGTGTGCTCAATCCTGACCAATGGTCATTTGCCAGTGAGGCGCGGCGATCTACCGAGCGCGTGCTCCTGATGCTCGACAATCTACTCGAACTCTCGAACCAGACTGGCGGCCAACCCCTGCCTGTCGTGCGCAAGCCTGTTCATCTGCGCGAGGTTCTCGTTCAAGCCGTCGCAACTGCGCGCCCATTGCTCGACGATGCCGGAATCAAGGTCGACCTGGCGTTGGAGGACCTCGACGACGCCCATCTGCAGGCCGACCCGGATCGGCTCGAGCAGGTGTTCGTGAATCTGATCAGCAATGCCGTTGCGCATTCGCCGGAGGACGGACACGTCTCTCTTCAGGCTTCCGTCATCGAACTAGACGACGGGCCCTTCGTAACCGTCGCCGTCGCCGACCATGGGCCCGGAATCGCTCCTGAAGACGTGCACAGCATCTTCGAGCCTTTCGTTCGCGGAAAGGACGCGCGATCGGGAGGTGTCGGCCTCGGGCTCGCGATCTGCGCACGCATCATCCAAATGCACGGGGGCGCGATTGAAGCGGTTCCCTCAGCTGGTCGCGGGCTGTTTCGCGTCACACTGCCCCTGAGCAGGCCGGAGGCGTAGGAGGTCGCCATGTCGAGACCTGGAGTCGCCCGTACCGTCCCGCAACGCAAGCAGGTACTCGTCGTCGATGACGCGGAGGTCATTCGCACGTATCTGAAGAACCTCTTGCCAATGCGCGGTTACGACGTGCTTCTTGCGCAGGATGGTCTGAAAGCCATGGAAATTCTCAACGGTGGGGCCCGCCCCGACGTCGTGATTCTCGACGTCATGATGCCGGGCATGGATGGCCTGGAGACGCTGCGCAAGATCAAGCAACTCCTGCCGGACGTGGCCGTGATCATGCTCTCCGTGGTGGGCAAGGCCGGAACCGTTGTCGACGCGATGAATCTGGGGGCTGCTGATTACATCAACAAGCCTTTTGAGGAAGAAGAACTAGAGATCGCTCTGAAGAAGGTGCTCGAATCCGAGACCCTGAAGGCGGAGACCGAGCATCTGCGCGAGCAGTTGCGTGAACGAGAGGAATCGGATTCCGTCAAGTTCCAATGGGTCTCCGACAAGATGACGCGCATCCGCGATATTCTGGAGCAGGTTTCCGACGCGGACGTGACGATCCTGATCCACGGAGAGAGCGGGGTGGGTAAAGAGGTCGTCGCACGTACGACGCATGAGCTCTCGACGCGCAAGGATGCCCGGTTCGTCAAAGTAAACTGCGCAGCTTTACCCGAAGAGTTGCTCGAGAGTGAACTCTTTGGCTACGAGCGGGGAGCATTTACAGGTGCTTCCTCGCGCAAGGCCGGCAAGTTTGAAGTCGCGAGCGGCGGCACCATGTTCCTGGACGAGATCGGGGAGATGAGCCCGAAGTTGCAGGCAAAGTTGCTGCAGGTACTGCAGGACGGAGAGTTCTCGCGACTCGGGGGTGATACCGACGTGCGAGTCGACGTGCGCGTGGTGGCGGCAACGAATCGCAATCTCGAAGAAATGGTCCAGTCGGGCGGTTTCCGCGAGGATCTCTACTACCGCCTGAACGTAGTTAATGTATGGGTCCCGCCTCTGCGCGAACGCCGGGAAGAGATTCCTATCCTTAGCGATCACTTCCTGAAGGTGTATTCGCGCAAGTACAGCCGTGAACTGGTTCCACTCTCAGATCGCTTGACGAAGGGATTTGCCAGCTACGACTGGCCGGGCAACGTCCGCGAACTCGAGAACATGATAAAGCGCATCGTGGTATTGCAGAACGAGGACACGATTGCGGACGAGATCTTCGGGCTCCCGGGCGGGGCGGGGACCGCCGCATCGCCTGCGGGGATGCCTGCGAGGATGCATGCGAGGGAGGAGTCGCCGCCGGTGCTGCCAGAACTCCTGGAACTCGATCTCCAGGACGGGGGGGTGGTTCCGTTGCGAGAGATCGGTCGCCGAGCGGCCCGGGATGCCGAGCGTGAGGCCCTCAAGAAGGTCCTCTACCAGACCAACTGGAACCGCAAGAAGGCTGCGAAGATCCTGGAAGTCAGTTACAAAACGCTGCTCCAGAAGATCAAGGACTGTGGGCTGGCCGAATAGGCCGATGGTCCGGATTCTCGCCGTTTTTCAGAGGTTTCCGTGCCCTCTTGCCGGGTGTCGTGAAAACTCGATGAGCGTTCGAGGCCGATTGCAGGGGCCTCCGGATTCTCGATGGCCGAGATGCGTGCGGGTCTGAATCGGGTTGCGGGTCTTGCCGTCTAACCGCGGCAAATACCACTGGAATCGTCCACCCAGTGGTTGTGGAATTCCCGTAATATGTAACGCGATTCACACTCCCCCCATTTTTCCGGGGCTAGCGCCGTCCGTGCGTTGGCACGCTTGTGGCATCATGAGAGTTCCGGATGCCAAGGGCAGTTCCCGGAGGCAGTTATCGATCGCTCCAACGGCGTTTGAACCGGGTTGAAGAACCACCCGTTTCTGCCGATCGGTTGCCGATTTCCGCTCGGTTGGTGGGGCGTCCAGATAGATTGAGCAGCAGCAGGAATGGCTGGACCGGAAGACGGTTCGGGAAAGGGATACGATGGCGACGAGAGACGTACAGGGCGAACTCGGGCTGAGTCTCGGGGATCTGGTTCAGGTCTTCCGCCGTCGAATCTGGTGGTTTCTGGTACCGGTTGGGATCGCGATGGTCTTCTCGGCTGTTCTGGCCATGGTATTGCCTGCCGAGTACGAAGCCGAAGCGACTGTTGCGGTCGAACCACAGGTCATCCCACCCGAACTGGCACATACCACGATTACAGCCCCCACTGAGGCTCGCTACGAGAACCTTCGCCTACAGGTTCTGGCCCGCGACAACCTCAACGAGGTAATCGACGAATTCAAGCTCTTCGAGGGCGAGACCGCTCCGCGCGAAGACCTGATCGATGACCTGCGCGCGCGCATCACGGTCGCGCCGCTGCCGCCCGCCATCTACGATCCGCGCAAGCTGGTCGAGCTGAACTCTTTCCGAATCGCGTTCAGTTGGGACAAGCCGAAGATCGCTGCTGAGGTCACGAACCGGCTGACCCGCGATTTCATCTCGGCCAACCTCAGAGATCGCGCGAGCATGGCTGAAGGCACGACCGAGTTCTTCGAGCAGGAACTCGGCAAGGCGCGCACCGAACTCGCCGATGTCGGCCGTCAGATCACGGACTACAAAGAGAACTTCCAGGGCGAGCTACCCGAGCAGTTGCTCCTGAACCGTGAGCGTCTGGAGCGCACGCGCATGGATCTGGCCGCGCACGAGGCGAAGCTCGAGACAGCTCGCAACCAGACGCGGCTACTGGAACAACAGATCCAGGAGATGAACGCTGCTGCAGCGGGCGGTCCGAGCGATCCCGAAGACCGAAAGAAGGCGCTCGAACTGACACTGACGAGCATCATCTCGCAGGGCAAGACCGACAAGCATCCCGATGTACGACTTGTACGCGCCGAGATCGCCGCTCTCGAGGCCATGATCGTCGATCAGGCTGAGGCTCCGGCTCCGACTTCAATTTCCATGGTCAAGCTGAAAAACGAGGCGCGCGACTACGAGGTCAGTCAGCGCGTGTACGCGGGTGAAGTCGAGCGACTCAAGGCGGAGATCGCCGACCTCGAGCAGCGCATCGAGAACACGCCGCGACGCCAGGCGGAACTCGACCATCTGACCAAGGGCTACGAGACACTGCACACCGCGATTCGCGCGATCCAGCTCAAGAAAGTCGACGCCGACATGGGTCGCACCATCGAACTCGCCAACAAGGGCGAGCGCTTCAAGATCGTGGAGTCCGCCGTACCGCCGACCTCTCCCTTCAAGCCGAATCGGCCGCTCTGGTTCATCGCCGGAACATTGCTCGGCGTGATCGCAGGCCTGGCGTTGCTGGTTATTCGCGAACTCTCAGATCAGACGTTCCACAGCGTCGCCGATGTGCAGAAGGCGCTCGGCATGCCCGTGCTTGCAGCTGTGCCGTCCGTAGAGTTTCCCAAGGATCATTCGCGAAGACGCGTCTGGGCGTGGAGCGCGTCGAGTGCCGCGATCCTGGCGGCTCTCCTCATTGGAGGAACGATTCTGTACTTTGCGACTCGCGCCGACGCCAAGAAAGTAACTCAGGTGACTCCAAAAGCTGCGACGGTAGCTGTGATGGTTGCCCATGTATAACGAACACTTTGGCTTCTCAGCGGATCCGTTCCGCGTCAATCCCGATCCGCGGTTTCTCTATATGTCAGAGAGCCATCAGGAAGCCCTCGCGACCCTGATCTACGCGGTCAATGAGCGCAAGGGCTTCATCGTTCTCACAGGTGAAGTGGGCACCGGCAAGACGACGATCGTCAACGCTCTGCTGCAGAAACTCAGCGACGATGTGCAGGCCGTGTATCTGTTCAATACCGCGCTTGGGATCGACGACTTCTTTGCCTGCATGCTCGATGAACTCGATCTGGAGTCTGTGGAGCCGTTTCGCAAGAGCACCGCTCTGCGGCGTTTGAATCATCATCTGATCGAACGATTGCGCAAAGGCAAGCAGACATTGCTCGTGATCGACGAGTCGCAGAACCTCTCCGATGAACTGCTCGAAGAGATTCGCATGCTCTCGAATCTGGAGACGCCGCAGTCAAAACTCCTGCAGATCATCCTGGTCGGGCAGCCGGAACTCCACGAAAAGCTCGAGCAGTCCAAGTTGCGCCAGCTGCGCCAGAGGGTCGAGTTACGGCATACGATCCAATCTCTGGATGCTCATCAAACTGCAACCTACGTGAATGAGCGGATGATGGTGGCGGGCAATAGTAGCGGTGATGTGTTCACCCACGCGGCTCTGCGATTGGTGTTCAAGTTGACGGCTGGGATTCCGCGCGTGATCAACGTTTTGTGTGACAACGCATTGCTCACGGCCTACGCCTCGGTCGACGAAAGGGTCACACCGGCGACGATCGAGAAGGCCGCCCGTGACATGGGCCTTCTGGATGACGAAGCGAAACCAGCGCCGAAAGAAGAGGCTGTTGTTGTATCGGACGAGATCGGCAACGAGCCATCCGAGGGTTGGATTAGGAGAATGTTCGGGTGGCGACGGACCCCGAGAGCAGGCGCTCTAGGCGAGCTGTAGGGAAAGAGGTCAAGACATGGGAAAGATTCACGATGCCCTGCAAAGAGCCGAGCAACAGCGCAGCAGCGTAGCCAGTACGGCGACGCCCCTGTTGCGCGAGGGTTCTGGTACCGCGACCGACAGGGGGAGCGTTTCAGCGCCTTCGAAGCGTACCGAGATCCGAAAACCCCGCGAGGAAACTCGCCGCGAACGCCGCGCGCGCAAGAAGCTGCGCATCCGCACGGAACGCGGAAAAGAAGATCATTCTCTTGAAGCGCAGCGACCACGAGTCCTGATCGGGAGCACCGCGTCAAACGTCACCGAGGAGTACCGAACGCTACGAGCGCGTATCCAGTCGGTGCGTCGCACGCGAACGATCGCAAGTCTCGTGATTACTTCGGCTCGTCCCGATGAAGGCAAGACCACGACTGCCATCAATCTGGCCCTGTCGTTCGGCATGGACCGTGAAATGAAGACATGCCTGGTCGATGCAGATCTCCGCACACCGGGAGTCAGCAAGGTCTTTGGTCCGACGTCCGAAGTGGGTCTCGCCGAGGTACTGGAGACGGATGCGAAGCTATCGGACGCGCTCATCGAACTGCCCGATTCGCGTCTTTCGGTTCTGCCGGTGAGAGCGCTACCGACCTATCCCTCCGAACTCCTCGGTTCGGCGAGAATGGCCCAACTGCTCGAGGAACTCGCCGGCCATTTCGAGATGATCATCATCGATGCGCCGCCGGTCCTCGGGCTGGCGGACTCGGTAAGTCTCCTGGACGCCTGTGATGCAGCGCTCTTCGTCGTTGGCGCGGGTAGCGTAAGCCGCGCCGACGTGGATGCGGCCCTCGAGCGCCTCGACACGAGCAAGTTGATCGGGACCGTGTTCAACCGTTGTGAGGCGAAGCAGTCCCCGTATGGTACTTACGGCAAGGACTGATCCGGGAACTCGCCGGGTCGAAGAAATGAACGCCGGCCTTCGGGAAACTGTGAGATCCTAACGGTATGCAGACGTTCGGCCCCATTCTGATTGCGCCATGGCTGCTGGTCCTGGTCCTCACACCTCTGCTGATCCGCCTCGCGCATCGGCAGGGCTGGCTGGACCAGCCGGATGTGCGCAAGCAGCATCAATCCGCCACGCCACTTGTGGGTGGGGTTTCGGTCTTCATCTCGATCGTCCTCGGTCTGCTGTTGATCATCCCGGTCGTGCCAGACGTCGGAGCGGGGCTCTGGGGTCCGGGCTCGCTTTCCGCTCTCGCCGTCGGGGCTTTCGCGATGGTGGCGGTCGGTTTGTACGACGATTTCCGGGACATGGCACCCGTACTGAAGCTGGTCGCGCAGATCGGGGTCGGTGCACTTGCCTGGGGACTCGGTTTTCGCATCGATGCGATCTCGCTTCCCTTTGGCTGGATGATCAGTTCGGGCGGTGCGCTGTCCTTCCTGATGACCGTGGGTTGGATCGTCGTCGTCACCAATGCTTTCAATCTCATGGATGGAATGGACGGTCTGGCGTCCGGAGTGTCGATCATCGTCGCTCTTACGGTTTTCTTGCTCGCGCATGACAATGGCGCCACGGTGCCGGTCATCGCCGCATTGGCGCTTTCCGGCGCGCTCGCTGGGTTCCTGCGCTTCAACCTGCCTCCGGCTCGCATCTTTCTGGGCGATGCCGGATCGATGGGGATTGGTTTCACGACGGCCGTACTCTCGATGGCCGCATACCAGAAGGCGACCGCGGCCGTAGCCCTTGTCGTACCGCTTCTGATCCTGGGCGTGCCGTTGCTCGACATGATTCGCAGCGCGATTCGCCGGGCGATTTCGTATGTGAGAGATCCGGGTGAGAGCGGCTTGCGTCTGATCGAGGTTGCCCGGGCGATGTTCCGTGCGGATCGAGGCCACGTGCACCATCTGCTGCTCAGGGCTGGATGGAGCGTGCAACAGATCCTGATCGCACTCTACATTCTTTCGGCAGCGCTGGGCGCGCTGGGACTTTGGACCCGGACGGCCAGTTCGGGGGTTCGCTGGGGCCTGTGGATCGCGCTGTTGGCGGGCGGCTATCTCGCGTTGCAGATGTTGGAGCGCCGCGTCAAGCGCCTCGAGGCGGATGCCGATTCTGCTTTGAACGAGTCGTTGACAGCCGAGTCCGAGGTCCCTCAACGGGAGCGTGCCACAGGCTGATTGACGGTGCAGGGCAGGCATGGCACCGAATCTGCAAAAGAGTCAACCGCCCATTGAGAACCCACTCGGATGCGCCACGGACGGGCGCGCGCCAGAGTGGCAATAGGAGGACGATCGAGGATGGCGGAGGTACTGCAGTTCCCTGCGGGCGCGTTAGCGTTCATCGCCCTCGTTCTGTTGTTTTACAAGCCTGTCTGGGGCGTGATCGCCATCGCGGCGATCTACCCGATCAACCTCTGGGCGCCACGTCTGCCTGTTCCAGGTCTGAACACAGAGACCCTCCTCGTCGGTCTCGCAATGGCTTTTACTTTCTTGCGCTACGGCGTGCATTTCCCCCCGGTGCGCTACACGGGGCCGGTGGTTGCTTTCATCGGCATGATCCTGTTCGCCTTCCTCCTGGCCCTGCCCTGGGTTCGAAGCGTGCAGTTGGCCGGCGGCGAGTCTGCGCTCTGGAAGGTCTTCCAGATTTTCAAGAGCATGGTGTTTACCTCCTTCCTGTTCTTTCCCGCATTCTGGTTCTTCGGTGATCCGAAAGATCGGCGGCGTCTGATTCAAGCGATCTCGTTTGCGGGCCTCACGGTCGCCGTCTTCGGCATCTTCGATTACTTCATTCCGATCCATCCAAAGAGCGACGGCAGTCGTGCGCATGGGTTGCTCGACGATCCCAACGCCATGGCGCAGGTGATCGGCACGACCATGTTTGCGTCGCTGTATCTGGTGCTCCACGCCAAGGACCTCAGCCCCGTCAAACGCCTGTTTCATCTGGTTGCCTACGGGTTGAGCGGCGTCGCGATCGTGCTGAGTCTGTCGCGGGGGAATTGGCTCGCGCTGCTCGCATCGCATGCCTTGTTCCTTCTCTTCGTGAACCGACAGATGCTCGGGGTGGGCTTTGTCGGACTCGTGCTCGCGGCCACGATCGCGTTCCCGTTTCTGCCGAGTATCGTCCAGGATCGCGTATCTGGCGTGACTCAAAATCGCGGCCAGACCGTCTACCGGATTCCGGGGGGTGAGAACCTTGAGGGCTCGGCGGCGGCTCGCGTCGTGACCTACAGCGTGGGTCTCGAAATGTTCCAGGCTTCGCCCATATGGGGACACGGTCTGCACTACTTCACGCTAAAAACACCGGAGTGGGGAGCAAAATACGGTCTGCTCAAGATGAAGGATGCGCACAGCCTACCGGTCAAGATGGCGGCCGAGACGGGCCTGATCGGGCTGGCCGTACTTGCCTGGCTGTTCGGTTCCTGCGGATTGCACGGGCTCAGGCTTTGGTCGTCCAACACGCCTGAACGCGGTATGGGCACCATGTTCATCGGTGTAACCGCGTGGGTGGCCGTCGCCAACCTCACATCGACGGGTTTTCTCTACACCAAACCGATCGCCGCCTATTTCTGGCTCCAGTTCGGGATGACGGCGCGCGCCTACGTCGATCGTTTCAACGTCTCTCCAGACTAGCCCGGGAGCTTCTTGCGGTGCTCTCTTCGATTTCCTAATTGCTCGGAGATGCTCAGTTTTGAGCATCGCTCAGGAGCCCGGAGCCGACTTTGATCCAACTCAGAACCCTGTGGCCGGCCGCGCTTGCCCTGGTCTTGAGCCTGGGTCTCGTGGCCTGGCTCGGACCGGCAAACCGCGCCGCTCGCATGGCCAATCTGGACGTCGAGGCCTCTGGTTTCGCCAATACATTCCTCATGTTTCACACGACCGAGCGCGGATCCGGTTACGTCGTGGATCGCCGCGACTCCACCATGCGTCGTTCGGATCGCGGGCAGCCCGGCCGAAAGTGGAAGATCTTCCGCATCACTGGCGAAGACGGTCTGGGCGATCGCTGGCTGGTTCAATCCAAACGACGCGGCAAGGGCACCGTGTTCTTCGTTCCAGCTCTGAGTGTTGCGGACTGGACGTATCCCTATCTGTACGAGTTCGTACGCGAGCGGAACCCTGAACTCGCCTTGCCGCGCGTCGAATGGACCCAGTTGCACGTCGATCGCGTGTATCAGGGCTTGTATCTGCGGGTCGGGTTGCCCTTCGACGAGCGCAAGAAGGACGGAGGCAGCGGAATCTTGCGTGAGATCCTCACCGTCCAGGGCGATCGCGTGAATGTGGTCGATACTCGCTTCGACGATGCGCCGGGAATCTACATGGGTGCCGTCGCGTCCGGCAGCTTTCCGCAACTGCGCGCGCCGAGTGCACGGCTTGCCTGGCTGGCCCGGAAAAACCCTCTCCCCGAAACGGCCCTGTTGATGTCCAATCTCGAACCTCATGATCTCAGCCTCTTGCCCTTACCGATCTCGTTGCCGGAGTTGTTCGAGGCCAAGTCCGGTCGCCGGCCCTTGGAGGTGACCGACGAGCGCGCGCGTCGCTGGAGTGAGGGGGACTGGCGTGGCGCGGATGACTCACCCTTGTCCAAGGTAGACGAGCTTGATCTGGCCGCGGACTTTCCCGATTTCGCCCGCTCGTTGAGGGCTGCATTGCGAACTGACGCGGTTCTGCATCAGCGAGAGGAGCGGGTTCGCGTCGAGTTTACGAGGCGACGGTCGGCCGTTGCTGGTCTTGGTCTAGAAACGGGGGAACTCTGAAGATGAGTTCGATCATTCGGCCGTTTCGCGACGAGTTGAAGTTCCTGGTGCACCACAGCGTCCGGGAGATGCTGCTTGCACACTGGAGCCGCCACCTGGTACGAGCACCGTTTACAGACGAGCACGCGATGGCGCCGATTCTCAGTCAGTACTACGATTCTCCTCACCTCGACTTCTATGAAGAGAAACTCGCGGGTACGCAGAAGCGCAACAAGGTCCGGCTGCGCGTCTACGACATGCTCTACCGCAAAGGCACTACCGCGTTTCTAGAGATCAAGCACCGGTTCAACGATCAGGTGCAGAAGTACCGCTATCAGATCCGAGACTTCGACCCTTCCATTCATTTGGATCCCGACAACTGGCACTTCGACGATCCCGTCATGAAGAATTCCTTCCTGACCCTCAAAGAACGCTACCATCTGCGCGCTTCGGCTCAGACCTACTATCAACGCGAGGCCTATGAAGGGGTTGTCGAAGGCGACATCCGCGTCACGTTCGACAGCAATTTGATCGGCCTGTTTCCCGGCGAGAGGCTGACACCCGGGCTACTCTTGAACCGGTCGCGACACCTGATGCCCGAAACGCTGATGATCCTCGAGGTTAAGGCGACCAAAGGCATTCCAGGCTGGATTCACCAGGGAATCGTGCGCGCTGAACTCAAACAGCAGACGATTCCGAAATACATCACCGCCGTAGAAGTACTTCGTCTTCACGAGCTCAACGGTTCGGGAGTTTACGCATGAGCGAAGAGTCGAACTATTTCCTCGACAAGCTGTTTCAGCCGTCGCAAACGGATATCTTCAGCACCCCCGACCTCTTTCTCGCGATGACCGTGTCGACACTGCTCGCCTTTGTGCTGGCTCACGTCTATCGCTTCACGCATCGCGGCACGAGCTATTCCCAGTCCTTCCTTGTGACCATGTTCATGATGGCCGTGGCGACCAGTGTGGTCATGATGATCATCGGAAGCAATATCGCGCGAGCCTTCAGTCTCGTCGGCGCGCTGTCCATCATCCGTTTTCGCACCGCCGTCAAGGATTCTCGGGATACCGGCTTTCTCTTCACAGCGATGATCGCCGGGATGGGTTGCGGAACGCAGTTCTATCTCGCGTCCATCGGCATGACGTTCTTTCTGTCCGCGTTGTTGCTCGCTCTGTACTGGTTCGACTACGGGATCAAGCAGAAGCTGGAGAGCGTGCTTCGAGTCACATACAAGACCGATGAGGAGACGCTCCGGAAGATCGAAGCCGAAATCGATGATGCATTCCGCGAGTCACGTCTGATCAATCGGATCCTCGATTTCGGGGATGATGAGGAGACCAACGTCTATGTGGTGCGGCCGGATCCGGCCAAGCAGCCCGAAGATGTCGAACGGAGGCTGCGCGCGGTCGAGGGAGTCGTGAACCTCTCGATCTATCAGAGCGACCAGCATGCCCCATTCTAGGGACCTCTTCGACGGCGTCTACACGGGGCGCCCGGAGAAGTCCGCCAAGCTCAGAGTTCTCGTCGCAATCGGGGCCGCGGCCTTCGCCATCGCCGTGTTGTTCTTCGGCGGCGAGTACGTCCAGCGCTATCTGGCATACGGCGAAGCTCGCGTAGGCGTTCGGGGGGCCGAAGCTTTGCGCTGGAGCGATCCCCTGCGCACGATCGTCCTGAATACCAACGATCAGATACCGCGTCCCAGGGCCAGCCAGGCGCTGCTCGAAAGCGGCTTGCGTGTGTACGATCTGAGGATCGATCCAAAGGGCATGAAGGCACTTCAGACGATTGCCGAACGTGTGACCGCCCAACACATCTCTACCGACATCCCGCGCGACTACGTACCCGCGCAATTCCGAGATGCCGAAGGCTGGCGTCCGATCCAGGTGAAGTTGCGCGGTTTGTACAGCACACACTATTTGAAGAACCGTCCCTCGCTGCGTCTGAAGTTTCCGAAGGATCGACTCTTCGAAGGCAAGCGCCAGATCAACCTTACGGATCCCTACGACAAGGGTCTTACCGTCGACGTGACCACCAACTGGGAACTGGAACGCTACGGAATCCTGACCTGGGAAAGCCGTTTCGTGGTACTTCGGGTCAACTCCAGGACGGTGGGTCTCTTCCAGGAGATCGAACACTTTGGTCGCAGCATGGTGGATCGCACGGGGCGACCGGAGGGCTTTATCTTTTCGGGCTACGGTCAGCTCTTCGGCAAGCAGGGCGCAGCCTACGACAAGGCCGGTCCGGCCATGGAGCGACTCAAGTCTTGCAATACTGCGGAAGCGGCTGAGCCCGCACCACATTGCGCGCAGTGGTCATTCCTGCGCGACTATCTGGACGTCGATCGCTGGGCCTGGGCGGCTGCTCTCAAGCTCCTCCTGCACTCGAACCACGCCTGGCATCCCGACAACTTGCGAATGTTCTGGGATCCTGCACGAGGCAAATTCGAGCCCATCCCGTGGGACTATGCGGCGTATCCCCTGAATCAAGAACGCGACGTCGAGGGTGAGACTCTGGCCCGCGGTTACGGCCTGACGTTCTGCAGTGTTCCAGAGTTTCGTCGTTTGCGGGACCAGCGTGCCTGGGAGTTGATCACGAAACGCGTGGAGCCGATGATCGACCACGCTCAAAACCTGTTCGACAGGTTGACCGAACCCCTGCGTCACGACTGGCGCCACATGAGCCTGGAACTGGATCGGAAGCGCCAGGCGGACTATCTCGAAGCCCTGCGGGGAAATCGCGATTTCCTGCGTCTGTTGTTCGAACGCCGAGACATGCACGCGCGTTTCTGGAGGCTGCCTGCGGGGCGCGTGGCGATTGAGTTCGAGAATCCATCCAAGTCATTCGTTCGCATCACCGGATACACACTCGAACGGCCGCGAGGACTCGAGGAACGTCAGATGAACCAGCCGCTAATCGTGGATGGACTTTGGCAGGCGGAGCCGGGCCGGTCCGTGGTGGCGGTAAAAGCCCCGATCGACGCGAAGCTGGTCGGATTCGCGGCGAGTAACGGGATAACGGGGGAACCGATTGCGGACGCGGAGTTTTCAATCGAGGCGGGCAAGGGGCGTCCGCCCCAACAGCCGATGGTGGAGCAAGTCAGGCTGAATCTCGGTCTGGCCAATGTGAAGCAACGCGGCGATCTTCTGATTTTCGGTCCCGGACGAGTCGTGTTGAAGCACACTGTCGAGATTCCGGAGAACACAGATGTTCGCTTCGCGCCCGGGCTCGATCTGCAACTCGCAAGCGGCGTTGCGCTGATTCTGCATGGCGACCTAGAAGCGATTGGCAACTCCGATCGGCCCATTCGCGTGGGTGGGATCAAGGGTCGCCGGGATTGGGGTGCGGTCGCCGTACAGGGGACGCGCAGTGCGCCGAGCCGCGTTCATCTGGAGTATGTGCGGATTCGCGGAGGCAAGGGCGCGTCGAGCGAGCGGACCCATTTTACTTCTCCGTTTGCTGTCCACGATGGCGTTGTGATCCTGCGCGAAAACCGCTTCGTAGACGCTTTGGCTGACGATGGCCTGAACCTGAAGTACGCGGAGGTGCGGGTCGAGAACAACGTGATCGAACGTTCGCGCGATGATGCTTTCGACTGCGACTTCTGCGTCGGCGACGTATCTGGAAACCGTGTGATCGATGCGGGCGGTGACGGAATCGATTTCAGTGGGTCCGATGTTTCAATCGAACGAAACACCATCACGGGCTGCGGCGACAAGGGTATGAGTCTGGGCGAAGGCACCAGGGCACGGGTCGTGCGCAACCGGATCCGGGATGGCTACACCGGGATCGCAATCAAGGATCTTTCCGATGTCGAGATCCGAGACTCTTCCTTGTCGGAACTTCAGATCGGAATCGCCCTGTATGTGAAGAAGCCGACCTTTGGGCCGAGTAGGGCGTCGCTTTCCGGTGTCGACATGAAGAATGTGGCCACGCGCTATCTGCGCGATCTGGGTTGTGAGTTGACGCATCTCGACCCCGCGCCTGACGCCGAGGATGCTGGTTGATGTCCGACTTCGACTTGCGCGCCAACTGCCGAAGCACAGTTTCTGGTGGCAGCGCCAGCGTCAGCACTTCGTAGTTCGCGATCTCACTTCCAGCGGAGTTGTTCTGGAGAAACCTCGACCCTGGCTGCTTCAGTTCGATGATCTCGACGCGCCCTGAGTACCGAGGCGGCGTATCAACTCCAGTCGCGTCCTGCGAGTCGCAGCCCAGACCGACATCAGGAGGCGCCAGATCGGCTGTGGCGTCAAGAGCGCAATCGCGCTGATCGCACGCCAGCGCAGCGGAATCGCAGTCCCGTAGCTCTGCGAGATCTCGCGCAGTGCGGGAACATCCCGCTCGATCAGGGCGTTGCGCATGATGACCACGGTCCAGCGCACGATGAACGGGAGCGAACGTCGTTCCGCCTCGGGCCCGAGAGCGCGTGCGCGCTTCGCGCAGCTGCGAATGAACGCAACGGCTCTGTCGGGCGTGAAGAGTCCCTGCGTCATCAGCGATCCTTCGACTTCCCAGACGGTTACCGTGGCGCCAGGCCGATGACCGATCCTGGGAAAATGGAGGCCGATGCGGAACCAGAGATCGAGATCCTCGGCGATGAGCAGTTCAGTATCAAAACTGCCGACACGGGTGAAGACTTCACGGTGGATCACCGTGGCTGGAGTCGAGTTGCACCAGCTGTCCAACGTCTGGAAGTAGTCTTCGAAATAGTCTCCATCGACTAGATTCGAGGTGTCGGGTGCTGTCTGCAGACGCACCCCGCTCCTGATTTCCCAGTCGTAGGCGGCCCCGTACCACAACACCTCGGGGTGGTTTTCGAATACGGCGGCGGCGTTGCTGAGATGCGCGGGGTGCCATTCGTCGTCTGCATCGAGCAACGCGATGTACGTGCAACGCGCTTCCTCGATGCCGCGGTTTCTCGCCGACGACGCGCCACCGTTTTCCTGGCGGATGACGCGAACTGCACTCCCGAAGCTCTCGGCGATCTCGGTCGTCTTGTCGCTCGAACCGTCATCGACGACGAGGATCTCATCTGGAAGCCGCGTCTGGGCCAGGACCGAGCGCAGAGCGCGGGAGATGAACTTCTCCGCGTTGAAGGCGGGGATCACGGTCGAGAATGTCATCTCTTGCCCTTTCATGCACCGTCCCCGCCTGCTCGCCTTTCGGACGTGAATTGTAGGGCGGACCCGACCTCCTTTCGAGGCCGAGCGCCATCCGTCGCCGGCCTCAGCCAGGCGATGCGCCCGGATCTGCTCGGCTGGACCGCTTGGAATTTCCACGGTGTCTGGGCCGTCGAGGCTACAGCTCACACTCAATCAGGTGTTGCCCAGAGGCCTGCTAGACTATCGCTCCCGCCGAAGGCGACCCCACGGCTTGGAGATCCAATGGACACGATTCACCTCCTGATGCTCGGCGCACCGCGCAGTGGGACCACTCTTTTTGCATCGATGGTAGGGCGCCATACAGAAGTGGCGCTGCTGATCGAAAACGAAGCCTTTGCGATCTCTGAACTCGTGAGCAAGGGTGTCGTCGGCAACAAGCTCTGCACCCCGAATCAGATCGACTTCGGGCGCAAGGCCACCGCCTGGGTTCGAATGTTGCGCCGACTCGGCTTTCCACTGCGCAAGTCTCCGTCTTCTGTCTACTCGATCGAGGACTACCTTGCCCTCGAGAATTCTCGCGTGATGGTGATTCTGCGTGACGGCAACGATGTGCTCTCATCGATCGTCAAACGCGGGCACCAGACACTCGAACTCGCCGCATACCGCTGGGCCGAAACGGTGAGAATCACGTCCCGCCTGAAAGACGAGATCGGACCGAGGCGCTGCTTCGTGGTTGCCTACGAAAGCCTCGTCGAGAACCCCGAAGCCGAGATGCGTCGAGCCGCAGCCTTCTTGGGACTGGAGTACGAGCCCCAGATGCTCGAAGGGTACAAGTTCAATCCGATCTATCCCGGACGCGATGAGATCGACAAAGGTCTCGCCCATCGGGCGCAGCAGCAAGAAATCGATCACGGTCTCGCAGAGCGGTTCCCCGAGGAAGTTCGTCTCTATGAGGAGTTGCTCTCCAGCGTCGGTTGAGGCGTTGTGGAGCGTCGGCACATTTTTCGACCCAGATCACCACGACGCGACTCGTTCTAACTATCGGAACTCCGGAACACTCGGTTCAGACCGTCTCTGAGGTATTCGCGTGCTGTCTGACGATCGTCCGGACTCAATCCCACGAGCCAGATCAGCCCCAGGTAGACAGGAATACTCCCCGCCGCGGCGAGCACGAGGGCCAATAAGGGTTCGTCCGCCCATCTTCCAGAGATGAGCACCGTCATCGGAGCCAGAGCGGCCAGGCAGAGGGCGGGGCCGAGAAAGGAGTGGCGCAGATACCGAAGCACTCCGATCCGGCAGATTCGTGCGGAGTAGGCGATATAGATTGGCGAGAGAATGCACTGTGCTGCCAGCATGCCAATCGGTGGCCCGCTGATGCCGAGCTGAGTCGATTGCATCAGCCACACACCAAGTCCCAGGCCGAAAAACGCCACTAGAAGGTTGAGGACCGCCATCAGGCGCAGACGGCCCATGCCGACGAACAAGGTCCACGCCGGTCCCGTTGCTGACGAGAGCACCGAAGTAACACACCACAGCTTCAGAATCGTGGCGGTGTCCTCGAATCCCTGTCCCAGCCAGGCCGCGACGATAGGGTCGGCAAGCGTGCCGACGAAGACTGCGGCACCGCCCGACAGAAGCAGTGTATAGCGAGTACCGCGGATCAGGACGCGTTGGAGCCGTGCAAGATCGCCCGTGGCGTTCGTGCGCGTGATCACAGGCACGAGCTGCCAGATGAATGCGCGCGATAGGGGTTCCAGAGAAAGGACGAAAACCATTGCCGGCGTGTAATGAGCTACGGCCGAAACACCCAGGAACAAGCTCACGACCAGCGGGCCGCTGTTCTGGGTAAGCCAGGTGCCGAGACGCGATACCGAGGTGTAGGCCCCAAAACTAGCGAGATCGCGAAAGCCCGTTCGCGACACGAATTCGCGTCTGATCTGCAGCTCGGGACAGAGACGTCGGGCCTGATACCGCAGTACGAAGAATCCGAGCAAAGAGGCGACCAGCGAGCCGAGCGCCCACACGAACAGACGGGCGTCCCAGGCCAGGAAGACCACGACGATGAAACTCGCCCGTAAGAGCGAGCCCGCGATCTCGGTGTACCGGGAGATGTCGTAGCGGAGCTGGGATGCCAGTGCGGCGCCAAAGGGCGCGGTGAGCAGGGAGATGCTCAGCGCGAACGCAATCAGGATCACGGCCGTGGAGCTTTCGGGTAGGAGCGGCAGCGGTACGTTCATCCAGCGTAAGAATGGCGTGCCCAGAATGACGCTGATTGCCAGAAATCCCAGAGTGATCAGCGCGTAAAGCACCATCGCCGTGCTGGCCACCTGGTTGGCTCGCAGCGTGTTCTGCTGGGAGAGGAAGTGGGTGAATTGACGCGTGGCCGCCGGACGAATGCCTCCGTCTATCAGTACGATGAACCGCAGTAGTGCCGCAATTACGCCGATCACGCCGTAGGTTTCTTTTCCTAGATGGCTGAGCAGAAAAGGCACCATCAGGAATCCCACCACCGCGTTTGCGCCGCTGGTGGCGTAGGTGATGAGCGTGTTGAAGATGATCCGCGTCTGGTCGCGCAACGTCAGTCCGAGCTGGGGAGGTCGTATCCGAGTCGGGTCATGGTCTCGCCAGCTTCGGCGAGCATCCGCTCGATCACGTCTCGCGGTTGCTCGCGCCAGTTGCCGATGCTCGGCGAAAATCCGCGCGAGCGCGCGGCCTTCTCGTCTTGCAGGCCGATCCACTCGTCGTGTTCCTGTTCGTGGAAGCGAAGAACTTCGGGCTCCCATGCTTCACCCAGGAATTCGAACAAGCCTCGGACCGTCGGCTCGGGATCGCTCGCGAGCTGTTCGTAGCGGATTTCGTGGCAGCGATCGGGATGCGCGGCCTGGAATCCGAGCATCTTCTCGCACTGTGTGGACCAGTAACGCGCGGCACCAGCGTGGGCGTCGCCTTTGCAGGCTTCAACGAAGGGAGTGATGTCGCGATTGGGCATCTCGGCGATCGAGCACGAGGCATCGAGTCCGTGGCGATAGATCATCGGGTAGAGGCAGGCCGGCCCATACAGTTCTTCCAGCCGCGCAAGGTGCGACACGTAACTCGGAGTCTTGTCGGCCCAGCGCGGTTTATGTCGCGCTGCACAGTAGTTGTCGAAGAAGTAGGAGGCGGATTCTCGAATCCGCGCGATCACGTGTTCGCGCGAGAAACCCATCGCTTCAAAACCTTCCATAGCCTTTGCGTCATCGAGTACGGAAGCCAGCGGTGTGAGGAAGAATGACTCCGGTGGGCAGGCGAAGCGCGAATGGCTGTCGACGATCAGGCGCAATAGCGTCGTGCCGGAACGGTGCACGCCCGTCAAGAAGATGGGTGGCTCGCTGGGACTCGTGGATTCCGCGACTACGATCTCACGTCGTGTGCGTCGCATCTCGGCGAGCAGTTGGCTCACCCAGCGCCGCGCGATCCGGTCGATCTGCTTCAGGGGATTCGAATTGCCGTCATTGCTCAATGGGTTCTCGTTCCCGGAGAGGGTTCGGACTGTACTTGGGTCAGGCGCAGACGGATGTGTAACAGGCGCGGAAGGCGCCCGCGAGGGCCCGGAGCGCAGCTGCGGATCGAGCTCTTTTCTGGCTCGATGGGCAGGCGCACGACTTCCGCAGATCGTCGCACGGGTTGCCAGTGTCGGAGATCGCGCAACTGGGCCGCGCTCGGACATTCGAGGGATGCCCCGCAGGCTCAAACGCCTATGCGCAATTCTTCCGAGCGGACCGATGGAGAGGAAAGCGGGTGCGAACGAGGCTTGCCTGGAGTCTGGTCCGTTGGTAGAATTCGCTTTCAAAATAGCTACTTACGACGATTCTGGCGGCACTGGCAGGCGCGATCAGACGCGGAGTCGAAGTCTACTTGCGGCAGAGGACGGCATGAATCGGCAGCAGATCGCCCAGATCCGGTTCGAGATCATCGATCAGGTTTCCGAGACGCGCCCCGACGGGACTTTCGGGACGGTGGCCGCCGGGGTCCAGAGTTGATGGGGGATCAGAAGACATCGTGTCTGCTGATCTCCGATTTCAATCTGGGAAATCTGAGCGGCTATCTCGGCAATGATGACGAAGCGCCATCCGTGGTCGCGAAGCTGACGCCGTTTGGTCAGGTGATGCCGAGCCTGCTCGACGCCGGTGCCGAAGCGTGGCGGGACGCACACGATCTGGCGCTGGTCTGGACCCGACCCGAGGGCGTGATCGAGAGCTTTGCCGCTTTTCAGAGAGGTGAGTCGCACGATCTAGAGCGACCGCTCGAAGAGGTCGACTCTTTTTGCCGTGCGATCGAGGGCGCTACAGATCGCGTGAAAGCGGTACTGGTCGCGACCTGGACGATTCCCGGTTTTCGCAGAGGAACCGGGCTTTGCGACCTGAAAGGAGGCCTGGGCGATTTGCTCATGCGCATGAATCACCGCCTGATCGAGCGTCTGCGCGATGTACGAGGAGTGTGGGTGATCGATTCGCGTCGCTGGATGGAGGCCGCGGGTTCGGCCGCCTACGGATCCAAGTACTGGTACATGGCCAAGATTCCCTTCAGTCGCGATGTCTTCAAGGAAGCAACCGCCGACATCAAGGCCGCTCTGCGCACACTCGCGGGCGATACCCGCAAGCTGATCGTTCTGGATCTGGATGACACGCTCTGGGGCGGCGTCGTCGGTGACGAGGGCTGGCAGTCGCTCACACTAGGCGGGCACGATCCGGTCGGTGAGGCGTTTTGTGACTTCCAGCGGGAATTGCGCGCGCTCTCCAGTCGCGGAGTCCTGCTGGCGATTGCCAGCAAGAACGACGAAGCGATTGCACTCGAGGCGCTGCGCAAACACGAGGAGATGTGCTTGCGGGAATCCGACTTCGTCGCCCGACGCATCAACTGGAGTGACAAAGCGCATAACATCGCTGAGATCGTGAGCGAGCTGAACCTGGGTCTGCAGTCGGTCGTGTTCATCGATGACAATCCAGCCGAGCGCGCGCGGGTGCGTGAGGCCCTTCCGGAGGTGCTCGTCCCCGAGTGGCCGAAGGACCCGATGCTCTACTCCGAAGCCCTGCTCGGACTGCGCTGTTTCGACAGCCTGTCGATCTCCGATGAAGACCGGCATCGCACCGAGATGTACGCCAGTGAGAGCGAGCGCGGAAAGCTATTGGAATCGATCGGGTCGGTCGAGGAGTGGCTCTCCACGCTTCAGCTACGGGTACAGGTCGAAAAGCTCGGCGCCGCGAACCTGAAGCGTACCGTCCAATTGCTGAACAAGACCAACCAGATGAACCTGAGTACGCGGCGCATTACGGAAGCCGAACTCGGTGCCTGGCAGGACGATCCGGCGCACGAACTCTGGACCTTCCGAGTGGAGGATCGCTTCGCCGATTCCGGGCTCACCGGCATTGCCAGCCTGAGGTGTTCCGGTGACGACGCGAAGGTCGTCGATTTCGTGCTGAGCTGCCGCGTCTTCGGCCGCAAGATCGAGCGGGTCATGATGCACACGCTCGTAGAGCACGCCCGCAGCCTGGGCGCGAAACGCGTCGAGGCCGAGTACCTGCCGACTGCCAAGAACAAGCCTTGTCTGGAATTTCTGGGCGCCTCGGGTCTGGAGCGGATCGGCGAGGGCAATACCTTCGTGTGGGATACCCTCGAGCCCTACCCACTCCCGGACGCAATTCAGGTGCGTTCCGCCGACTCCTGAGCCGGTCAAAGCTCGAATAGTTCGAAAATCGAACTTCCCGAGCTGCCGTTTAGCAATGGGAAGCCGTCCACCGTTTCTCTGTAGAGCGATACACAGTGATCTGCATCTTCGGGTTTCTGCCGGTGATTTTCCGGCTCTGTGTGCGGATTGGCTACGCAATTCGCTGGAGTTGGACTTGGCACGCTTGTCGCACCCGCCAAGCGGGGTGGGCGTTCGTGCCCGGGGCCGGGTGAAGATGAATCAGACGCAGAAACTGCTGGTGGTGGACGACGACGAGGCTGCGCGGGGCTGGCTCGCGGCCTTCGCGGTCCGGCTCGGTTTCGAGGTGGCGATCGCAGAAACGGGCGAGCGGGCCCTGGATCTATTCGAGGCCTTCCAGCCCGACCTCGTGACGCTCGACGTGCAGTTGCCCGGGATTGACGGCATGACCACGCTGAAGGCCCTGAGGCGCATGAATGCCCACACCGCCGTGATCATGCTGGCGGGCGCGGGGTCGACCCAGACGATCGTGGAGGCGATCCGCAACGGGGCCTGTGATTTCTTGCGCAAGCCATTCGAGTTCGAGGAACTCGAGACCGCGTTCGACAAGGCGCTGGCGCGCACTCGGCTCGATCGCGAAGTCGAGTTCCTGCGCAATCGCCGCGGCTTTCCCGGCAAATACCTCAGTCTGGGCAGTAATCCCAAGATGCTTCTGGTCGAAGACGTGATCCGGCACGTGGCCGATACCGACATCACGGTGCTGATTCGCGGCGAGAGCGGAACCGGCAAGGAACTGGTCGCGCGTCGACTCTACCAGCAGTCGAGCCGTTCGAGCTGCCCCCTGATCAAGGTCAACTGCGCTGCGCTACCCGCGGAACTGCTCGAGAGCGAGCTCTTCGGCTATGAGAAGGGCGCGTTCACCGGCGCCCAGCGGCGCAAGCTGGGCAAGTTCGAAGTGGCCAACGGCGGAACGATCTTTCTCGACGAGATCAGCGAGATGCACCCGAGCCTGCAGGCCAAGCTCCTGCAAGTGCTCCAGGACGGTCAGTTCAGCCGGCTCGGCGGCGAACGCGACATCGAGGTCGACACCCGCGTCGTGGCTGCGACCAATCGCGACCTGGAAGCTTCGGTGCGCGCGGGCGCGTTCCGCGAAGATCTGTTCTACCGGCTGAACGTGGTGACGATTTCGATCCCGCCGTTGCGGGAGCGCAGCGATGAGATCGGACCCCTGGGGGAGTACTTTCTGGAAACGTACTCGTGTGAATACGGCAAGGAATGCACACGTCTTTCCGAGGAATTGCAGACCGCCATGTTGATCCACGACTGGCCGGGCAATGTGCGTGAACTCGAAAATCTGATCAAGCGGATCGTCGTGCTGGGAACGGAGCAGCCGGCGTTACACGAGCTCGCAGCCCGGAAATCACGCCAGTCCGTCACCTCCACCGCCTCCAGGCCCACAGAGCTTCAGAGGTATTTGTCGGGCGAGGCCGAGTCGGTCAGCCTCAAACGCATTGCCAGAGAAGCGACCTTGGTTGCGGAGAAACACCTGATCGAGCGAGTTCTCGAACGAACCCGCTGGAATCGCAAAGAAGCTGCACGAATTCTCCAGATCAGCTACAAGGCGCTGCTCTACAAGATGAAAGATGCCGGGCTGGTGGATTCAGCCTGATCCGAACTCCGGCATCTATCCGTCGTATGATAGAGGGAACGATGCCGTTGAGACGCCCCCCCATTTCAGCACTGATCCTGGCCCTGCTCGGGCTGACGATCAGTGCTTGTGTTCAGACCCTCCGCGACCAGCCCAGCGCTGCCGAGATGGATGCCTTTGCCCAGGAAGCGCGCCAGGAATACGTCATCGGTCCGCGTGATACGCTCGCTATCAGTGTCTGGGGCCAGTCGCAATTGAGCACGCCAAGTCTCGAGGTACGCCTCGATGGCAAGATCTCGAGTCCGTTGCTCGACGATGTGCAGGCCGCGGGCCTCACTCCGGCTGAACTCAAGGTCGTCATGACCGAGGGTCTCGAGGAGTTCATCAGCGATCCTCAGGTCACCATAACGGTCCTTCAGAGCCGGTCGAAGGTGATCTACATACTCGGCGAGGTCGTCAAAGAGAATTCGTTCCTCCTCCAGCCGGAGATGCGCCTGGTCGACGCGATCGCGATGGCCGGGGGTTTCCTGACCTTCTCGCGCAAGGATCGCATCAAGCTCATCCGCACCAAGGACAGCGGGCAGACCGTCGAGTTCATCTTCGACTACGACGCTTTCGTGAGCGGAGAAAATCTCGAGCAGAACGTACTGCTCCTACCCGGAGATCGGATCATTGTTCCCGATGAAGCCCCATTCTGGTAGCGCTAGCTCAACGCTTGCTTTCGTTTCACTGATCGGCCTGGTGCTCACCCTGGCGATGCCGACCTCTGCCCACGCGGGAAAGAGGATGGTGAGTCCGTCGATGTCGGTGTCGGTCGGCTACGACGACAATGTGCTCAACGACGAAGTCAATCAGCAGGACAGTTTCTTCACGCGCCTGCGCCCGAAGCTCTTCATCGAACGGGAGAGTGATTCGGGAACGACTGGCTTTACTCTGGGCGGTACCGGGCGGATTTACGAAGCCTATTCGGATCTCAACTCTTTCGATGTATTCAGCAAGTTCGAAATCGAGCGGCAGATCACTAAGCGGCTCACCCTGGTTTCAAACATTCGTTTCGACGACTACTCCAAACGGGATCGGTTCGAAGACGACAATGCGATTTTCGGTGGCCGTCCGGACCAGCAGGACACTGCATTCGGTGGTGGTTTGCGTTATTTGATCGATTCCCGTTCCCGGCTCAACATCGACCTGGGGTATGGCTCTGTCGACTACGATGAGCGGCTAGACATCTCAAACCTCAATGCTCGAGGTCGTCGCGACTCAACCAGAAACTGGGGACAGGTCAGCGTAATTCGCAATCTCTCATTGCTAGATGAGGTCAGCGTGACCTCGACCTACAGCGAGACGAATCTGCAGGACATCGGCGCGGGAGAGACCGACACGACCTTGTGGAACAACCAGATCGGCTGGAAACACATAATCAGCTCGCGCTGGGATACCCGAGTTTCGTTGGGCTTCCGTACCCTCGAGAAGGAATTCTCCGGTGCTACGGTAAAGACCACGGGGCTGGTCGGAAGTGCGACTGTGCAGCGTCGCTTTGCACGAGGATTTGCCAGTCTTTCCTACAGCCGAGACTCGAAGGCGACTTCGGGAGGGAGTTCCAGTGTGGACGTCGACACGCTGACGATGCGGTTGATTCGCAAGTTGTCCGAGCGTGTCACCTTCTCGCTGGTCGGCGAAGCCCGCCGCTACACCTCGACGGGTGATGTTCAGGATGTTGATGAAGGTGCCTTCGCGCCACGGCACTTGGTTTTGGAAGATGGGAAATTCCTGGAAGCCGGCCAAACTCTACCAGCGAAAAGCATATTGAAGGAAGGAACTCAGCTGACCGGCGACCTGCTGGAGAATATCGACGAGACTTTCATCGATTCGGGCGGTGTGCTTCTGCAAGACGTGCCGTCCCCCGAGTTCCCCGTAACGCTCAGTGAGAAACTGACCTTCGCGAACGGCATCAAGATCGCGATCCATGAACCCATCCTGGTCCTATTGAATGATTCAAGCGGTGAAGTCACTATCACTGAGGTGCCCGGAATAGCCAATGCATTTCCGCTGATTGACTGCAGTGAATACGCTGATAACGTCGGCGCTGCCTGGAGCGGCACGTCCGCCAGGTGTCTGCATCTGATCGACAACGATACGGATCGAGAGAATCTGTCGTTGTCCGCTCGTATCGACTGGCGGCTCAAGCGCCGCCTCACGACCTTCCTATTACTAAAGTGGTCGGACTTCGATTCACAGGACTACCAATCGAGTGAAAGCTACGACAAGGTCATCATGTCGTTCGGATTCCGGTACTTCTTCGATCAGGAATTCTAGGCACAGCGCTCCCGGGGACCTCGGGAATCTGCCGAAAACTCACATCCCTTTTTCAGATGGCTTCCGGGGCCGGGGCTTGCTCCCCGCAATCTCGCCGACCCGCTCGCCGGGGCGCAGATCTGCGTGCTGAACCCGACCGGCAGACGAGCTTCTGACCCGCCCCGAATTTTCTCGGTAATTGGCGGGACAAACCACCGATAAGACAAACCAGGCAACCGGCATCGAACGTCGGGGAGGCGTCATGAGAGTGCTCGTCACGGGCGGTGCAGGGGCGATCGGCTCCTGGGTCGTCGAAGCGCTTCTGGCACGCGGCGAGGAAGTCGCAGTGCTCGACTCGTTTCACGACTTCTACCCCCGGATTCGCAAGCAGCGCAATCTGGCCGCTGCACAGGCGCAACCCGGTTTCTACGAGCTGTTCGAGACCGACATCCGCGACACCGAGGGCGTTGCGCGCGCTTTCGATGCCTTCCGACCACAGGGTGTGATCCACCTGGCCGCACGCGCCGGCGTACGCCCGAGCCTGGAAGATCCGGTGACTTACAGCGATGTGAACCTGACCGGTACCTCTGTAGTTCTGGAGGCCTCGCGTCGCGCCGGGGTCGAGCGCTTGGTGTTTGCCTCGTCTTCCAGCGTGTACGGCGAGCGACCACGCGGACCCTTTGTGGAAGACCTGGTCGCGGATCGACCCCTTTCTCCTTATGGCGCGACCAAGCGCGCCGGTGAACTCCTCTGCCACGCCGCGTATTCCAGTACGGGCATGCCGATCAGCTGCCTGCGCTTTTTTACTGCGTACGGTCCCAGGCAACGTCCCGACCTGGCGATCCACCGCTGGTCTCGACTCGCGCTTGAAGACAAGCCGATTCCCGTTTTCGGCGACGGGTCCGCGGAACGCGACTTTACCTTCGTCCACGATCTGGTCGACGGAATTCTGAGCGCGCTGGATCGCGCGAACGCCTTTCGTGTGTACAACCTGGGTCGGGGTGAACCCGTAACCTTGAACGAGACGATTCGCGCACTCGAGAAAGCCCTGGGTATGTCGGTACGGCGCGACCAGCAACCGTGCGCGCCGGGCGATGTACCTCGTACCTGGGCTTCGATCGAGCGCGCCCGCGAGGAACTCGGCTATCAGCCGAAGACCCAGCTCGAGGCTGGAATCGCCGCGTTCGTGGACTGGTTTCGCTCGGAGATGACTTGAGAGTACTGGTGACCGGTGGCGCCGGCTTCATCGGTTCGCATCTCGTGCGCTCCTGCCTGGAGGCGGGCGACGATGTGCGGGTGCTCGACGATCTGAGTTCTGGACATCTCGCGAATCTGGACGGCGTTCTCGACGCTGTGGATTATTCCAAGGGCAGTGTCGTCGATCCCGACCAGGTCGCGCACGCGGTAGCCGATTGCGAAGTCGTCTTTCACCAGGCGGCGGTGGCCTCTGTACCACAGTCGCTGGATGATCCGATCGGCACCCACGCGGTGAACGCGACCGGAACGCTAAACGTCCTGGAAGCCGCCCGCCGTGCCGGAGTGCGACGCGTGGTCTTTGCAGCATCCTGTGCGGTCTATGGAGATTCTGAGGAGCTTCCCAAGACCGAAGCAATGCCCGCTCGTCCGCTGTCTCCGTACGCCCTGCACAAACATATGGGCGAGCGCTATTGCGAACTCTACAGCGATCTACTTGGCCTGGAGGCGGTCGCACTGCGCTACTTCAACGTCTTTGGTCCGCGCCAGGATCCGAAATCGATGTATGCGGGTGTGATCCCGATTTTCGTGACCGCACTGGTCGGCGGTCGCACTCCGCGTGTGGACGGTGACGGGCTGCAGACTCGTGACTTCGTCTACGTTCAGGACGTCGTTGCCGCGAACCGCGCGGCGGCTGTCGCGCCATCTGTGGCTGCGGGCAAGGTGATCAACGTGGGGCGAGGCGAGAGCGTGACCATCCTCGAACTCCTGCGCGAGATCGCGTTGGCTTTGGGCGTGGACCCTCCTGCGCCGGATTTCGCTCCGGCCCGACCCGGCGATGTGTCTGCGAGTCGTGCCGATATCCACCGGGCTCGCGAACTCCTGGACTGGCAACCCGGGGTCGACCTGCGAACGGGTCTACGCGATACGGTGGCGTACTACCGGGATGTCCGGAGGTAGTTCCGGCGATGGCCTGGCGACTGACGGTCTTGGCGGCATATGCGATCGGAACGATATTTCTCTCGTTGCTGCCGGGGCGCGATCTCTCTGTCTTCGGTTTTCCGAAGTTCGTCTGGGATCTCGCGCATCTGCCGCTCTTTGCCGGTCTGACGATTGTCTGCTTGTGGGCCACCGTCGGCGGTGGTCTGTGGCGCGTTGTTTTCGTGTGCGCAGCCTGCTTCGCCTTCTCAGCGACCGAGGAATGGCATCAGCGTCTCGTTCCGGGTAGGTTTGCCTCGCTTACAGACCTGAGAACGAATGCGATCGGGATTCTCGTGGGTGCTGCGCTCTGGGAGGGCTACAGGGCTCTTTCAGTGAAGCAAGAGGAGAACCACAGCAATGAACATAGCTGTGATCGGAACTGGATACGTCGGACTCGTGACGGGCGCATGTTTCGCCGAGTTCGGAATCAATGTGACCTGCGTCGACAAGGACGTATCGAAGATCGAGCGGCTCGAAGCGGGTGAGATTCCCATCTTCGAGCCTGGACTCGAAGAGATCGTGCGCCGCAACACAGAGGCCGGTCGACTCACGTTCACCACGGATACACGAAGCGCCATCCAGCGCTCCCTGGTCGTTTTCATTGCCGTACCCACTCCGCCCGCTGCCGATGGCAGTACCGACCTGAGCTACGTCGACACGGTCGCGCGCACGATCGGTGAACATCTCGATGGCTACAAGGTCGTGGTCACCAAGAGCACGGTGCCTGTGAAGACCGCCGAGCGCCTGTCGCGCCTGATCGCGGAATCGGCTCAGCAACACGGAAAGGCCGACATCCGCTACTCCGTCGCTTCGAATCCCGAGTTCTTGCGCGAGGGCAGTGCGGTCGACGACTTCATGCACCCCGACCGGGTCGTGATCGGGGCCGACGACACCGAGGCGATCGCCATCCTCAAGGATCTCTACGCGCCTCTGAACCTGATCGAGGTTCCGTTCGTCATCACGAACGTCGCGACCTCGGAGCTGATCAAGTACGCCTCGAACGCCTTCCTGGCCACGAAGATCAGCTTCATCAACGAGATTGCCAATCTGTGTGAGAGTGTCGGCGCAGACGTGCATCACGTGTCTCGTGCGATGGGGCTCGACGGGCGCATTGGTCCGAAATTCCTGCACCCGGGTCCCGGCTACGGCGGCTCGTGCTTTCCCAAGGACACCGCTTCACTGGTTCGCTTCAGCGAGGAATTCGGCGTACCCCAGCGGATCGTGTCGTCGGTCCTCGAGGTCAACGAGGCGCAACGCGATCGCATGGTGTCGAAAGTCGAAGAGGCCCTCGGTGGCGACTTGAAGAACCGCACGATCGGTGTGCTGGGTCTGAGCTTCAAACCCAATACCGACGACGTGCGCGATTCCCCGGCGATCGAAGTGATCGAGCGCCTGCTCGAGCGTGGTGCGCGGATCCGCGCCTACGATCCCCAGGCGATGTCGAATGCGGCACAGGACCTGCCCGATCTGACCTACTGTCAGGATTCGTATGACACGGCGAAGGGCTGCGACGCACTCGTGCTGGCGACGGAATGGAATCAGTTCCGACGGCTCGATCTTCAACGCATCCACAGTCTGCTAGAAGAACCCGTGATCATCGATATGCGCAATATCTACGATCGCCCGAAGATGGAAGAGCTCGGGTTCCGCTACACGGGAGTAGGGCGATAGCTTCCCAGACCACGCTCTGGCCGATCGTCCTGGCCGGCGGCGCGGGTACGCGTTTCTGGCCGGCGAGCCGCCAGGCTGTGCCCAAACCGTTCGTGAAACTCCTGGGCGAGCAGACGCTCCTCGACGAAACTCTTTTGCGCATGGCGCGCCTGAAGACTACGGCTCCGACCTCGGTGATTGCCGCGAGGGAACTGGCCGGTGTCATGCGCAAGGCTCTGCGACCGCACAAGGGAGTCACTCTCCAATTCGAACCCATCGCTCGGAACACGGCTCCGGCGATTGCATTCGCCGCAGCGTGCGCACTGGGGCAGGGCTGCGACGGTGTGATCGGCATCTTCCCGGCCGACCACCACATTCCCCGCCCGGATCAATTTGCCCGGACCGTCGATACTGCAGTGCGGGCAGCCGCGCGGGGAGAGAAGCTGGTCCTGATCGGTGTGCAACCGACCCGACCCGATACCGCCTATGGCTATCTGCGCATCGGCAAGGGGGGCCGCGGTGCGCAGCTCGTGAAGAACTTTCAGGAGAAACCAAAATCCCGGGTTGCGAAGCGTTATTTCAACAGCGGTGAGTATCTGTGGAATGCGGGCATGCTGGTCGCGCGACCGGAACTCATCCTGTCGGAAACCCGCGAGCACGCACCCGAGGTCTGGAAGGGTCTCGGGCCGGCGCTCGAGAGGATCGCGAAGGGTCAGCGCGTGACGCGTGTCGAGTTGCTGGGCGCCTTTCGCGCTGCTGAGGCGATTTCTTTCGACTACGCCGTGCTGGAACGGAGTGCGCGGACCTTCGCGGTGCGCGCGCGTTTTGCCTGGTCGGACCTCGGCAGCTGGGACGCACTCGAGGGGCATCTTCCCCAGATCGACGGCAATTCAGTTGCCGGGGAAACGCCGCTCAGTCTCGGAGCATCGGGCAATATCGTGTGGAATGAAGGCGGGAAAACCCTTGTTTTACAGGGCGTTCACGACCTTGTGATCGTGGACACAGCCGATGCCCTGTTGATCTGCCGAAAAGACCAGGCACAGGGAGTCCGAGAGGTCGTCAAAGAACTGTCCCTTCGGGGAAGGAAGGATCTGGCGTAGAATGAACGCCATGAAAGACAGGGTCGAAGCACTCCGCGGGATTCCGCTTTTTCAAGCGTTGGATGAAAAACACCTGCGCGAAATTGCCGGTCTGCTGATCGACCGGAAGATTCCGAAGGATGCGGTCATCTTCGAAGAGGGCACGCTGGGCGACTACATGTATGTGATCCAGGAGGGTCAGGTAAAGGTCGCCAAGATGTCCGACGACGGGCGCGAGAAGATCCTGGAGATCCTCGGTCCAGGGGAGTTCGTCGGTGAGATGTCCCTGCTCGATCGCGAACCGCGTTCGGCGTCCGTGAAGACGATGCAGCCCTGTCTCCTGCTCGCACTCTCGCGCAGCGATTTTCTCGCGCTGCTCGCACAGAACTCCGAACTTTCGCTCGAACTGATTCGCGAACTCACGCGTCGCCTGCGCGAGACCAACGAGCAGATCCGCGGCCTGCTCTTCGAGCGGGTCGAGGGTCGTGCCCGACGCCTTATGCGCAGACTCGCCCGGGAGACGCTCTCGGAATACCCCGACCGGGTCGCGACCTCGCCGATCACGCATCAGCAACTCGCCGACCTCGTAGGTACCAGCCGCGAGACGATCACTCGCGTCATCAAGGAACTCAAGAAGGAAGGCTGGCTCGCCCAGGAGGGCAAGCGATACCTCATCCCGAAGGATGAGCCCTGAACCGTCCCCGGTTTCTCGACAGATCGTTCCCGTAAGATAGGATTCGAGCCAGTCGAGAGCGGGGAGGGGACGATGGAGTTCGACGAGACACAGAAGGCGATGGAAGGCGTGATCCGCGATTTCTGCCAGCGCGAGATCGAGCCCTGTATTCCGAAACTCGAATCCGGCGATCTCCCGGTCTTCGAGGTCATGAGGAAGATGTCCGACGCCCTCGACATGGCGGGGCTGATCGGATCCGGTGCGATCGCCGATCCTACCGTTCCCGCGATCCTGGCCAAGGAACTCTCCCGGGTCAGCCCGGGACTGTGTCTATCGGTCATTTCGAATCTGGGTTGCGGTGCGACGATCGCCACCCGAGGCAATCCGGAATTGATCCAACGTTGTGGGATACCGGTGCTTTCTCTTCAGAAGGTCGGTTGCTGGGCTCTGACCGAATCGGAATCCGGTTCCGACGCTTTCGCGTTGAAGACGACCGCGCGAATCGAAGGGGATGAAGTCGTATTGAACGGCAGCAAGGCCTTTTCTTCGAATGCTCCCGTGGCCGACGTCCTGCTGATCTACGCGCGCCTCGCCGGTGGAGAGCGGGCTGACAAGAGCCGCATCTTTCCCGTCGTCGTAGAACGGGGAACACCCGGTCTCGAGACGGGGCCACCCCTCGAGAAATTCGGCATGCACGCCTCCCCCACTGGGGACATTTTTCTCGACGATGTGCGAGTGCCCCGGGGAAATCTGCTAGGGGATCCGGATCGCCCAGCGCGTGCTACCGCGGAGCAGACGCTGGCGACCGAGCGCATTGCCATCGTTGCGATGTGTCTGGGTGTCATCGAGCGGTGCCTGGAGGAATCGATTTCCCATACGACCCAGCGCGTTCAATTCGGAAAGCCGATTGCGGCCTTCCAGCTCACACAGCAGAAGCTGGCGCGCATCTACGTCGCCCAGGAAAACGTTCGCAACTCGATGTTCGCATTGATCCGCGCGCAAGAAACGCGAACGGTGACCGAACGTCAGGTGAGCGCCGCCAAGTGGTATGCGACCGAGGCCGCCGTCAGTGTGGCCCTCGATGCCATGCAGATCATGGGTGGCGCCGGTTATCTGCGCGAACACGCTCCGGAGCGGCTTCTCCGCGACATCAAGCTCTGGACCGTCGGTGGCGGAACCAGCGAGATTCAGCAACTCACTGTTGCCAAGGATCTCTTGCGCCAGCACGGATTCGCAATTGATCTCTCGGGCGGCTTCAGTGTCGACGGGGAAACCGCCTAAGAGTCAACGCTGCGTTGCAACTCTACTTCGCCAGTTCGTAGCGCACGGGAGTGGTGTCCCAGCCATCCCAGCGGTGTTCCCAGTAGCGGTTGTGCAGGGTCGTCGCGATCTCTCCGGGTCCTTCGCGCCCGCCAATCGCTCGGCCATCGATGGTTCGCACCGGCATGATGCTTCCGGCCGTCGTCGTGAGGAAGATCTCCTCCGCATCCTCGAGTTCACTGCTGTGGATCCGCGTTGCTTTCGCGTGGATGCCGAGCTCCGCACACAGGTCGAAAACGCTCTGGCGTGTGATGCCTTCCAGGCAACCGGAGTCGGGGGTAAGGGCGACGCCATCGCGAATCACAAAGACGTTGGCTCCGGTGGCTTCGGTGAGATATCCGTCTTCATCCGGGAGCATTGCCCATTCGCCGCCGCGCTCACCGGCTTCGAACAGTGCCATCTGCATGTCCAGCCAGTGGAAGTTCTTGGCCGTCGGATCGACGGCTCTCGGTGAGATCCGTACCCGCTCGCGGGAGAGCACGAGGTCGAGTCCGCGAGCTCGCTGATCGTCGTCGGCCAGCCACACGAACGGTGAGGCAAAGGCGTAGAAACGCGGCTGGAAATTCTGCGGGTCGATCATTTCGCCGCGACCCAGAGGTGGCAGGCCGCGTGTGACGGCCCACCAAACGTACGCGTCCTTGAGGCCAGAGAGGGCGACGGTTTCGTGCAGGATCTCGGCTTCCCGTTTCCGGTTCATCGGGTTCTGCAGATGGATGGCTTCGCATGAGCGTGCCAGTCGATCCTGGTGCTGATCGAGGCGGAAAAAGGCGCCGCGACTCACGCTTACCACGTCGTACACCGCATCGGCGTGCATGAAACCACAATCGATCAGAGGAACGGAGGCCTCGATCAGCCCGCAGTGATGATCCGCGGTGAAAGCGCCGCCGAGAGCGTAGTTCTGCGGGTGCGGAAGGCGTTGGTGTTCCGGGTGGGTCGCCATGATCTCAGCCGCGCGAATGATCTCCACGTTTCTCTCCTATCCGCCGGATCTCAGCTCTTGTCGGTTTCCGGTCGGCCTTCCATGTCTTCAAAAATCAGACCCGCTGTGTTGTGCCCCGAGGACATGGTTCCGCCAAATCCGGCAGCGGGAAAAGTCCAGGCTCCCGCGAGGTAGAGGCCGGGAACGGAGGTTCTCGGCTGGGGTCGGAAGACGCTATGCGAGTCTGGAGCCAGGGCGTAACCGTAGATCGAGCCGGAGGGATTGCTGGAGTAGCGTTTCATCGTGCGCGGCGTGCCTGTTTCGATGATTTCGATTCGATCGCGAACATCAGGAATCTGTTCGGCCAGTCGATCGACCAGGTAATTCTCGAGATCGCGTTTCTTTTCTGCGTAGGTATCATCATCGAGATCGACCCAGTGCTTTCCTACGGCGATGGTGGCCGCGTGCACGATCGAACGGCCTTTGGGCTCATGGCCGGGATCAGCGAGATTGTGGTTGCCCGTGAGCCAACCCTGGGACTCGTAGTCGCCGCGTTGAACGGCATCCCATTCCGCGTCCAGGTCGTAGGTCCGGTTGAAGAAGGCACCGCGGTCTGGAAGACCGATCTTCGACGCGTCGCCGCGCAGGCCGATATAGGACTGGTGAATCGAACATGCGACCGGCAACGACTCGTCGACCTCTCGATCGGCTTTCACGAGTTCAGGGCGATCGATGAGGTTGTTGAATGTGAGAGGAGCCGCCGCATTGCTCACGACGCAAGGTGCCCGGAACGAGCCCTTCTTCGCGGTTTCTACGCCGACGATGCGGCCTCCTTCCGTGACGATGTCCGTAACTTCGGTATTCAGGATCACGCGGCCGTTGTTCTCCTCGATCTCGGCAACGAAGGCATTGGAAAGCGCCTGTCCACCGCCCTTCATGTAGAAACAACCACCGAAGTGATAGCTGTTCCACATCATCGAGTAGATGAACGCCGAGGCTTTGGATGGGACGAGTCCGATATAGCCCCATAGCGTTCCGAAGATCGAAGTGATCCTCTCATCGCGAACGTGCTGATGAACCAGTTCTTCGAGGGTCAGACCCATTGTGGCCATTGCGGCTTCGTTGGGTCCGGTTTCGTCCTCGCTGCCCTGGATGCGACGCATCGTCTCGAACAGGTCGCGGATGCCACCGGCGTGTTCGGGAAAGCTGTCGCACAAGAGTGCTGCGTAGTCATCGGCATCTGCTGGAATCTGTAGATCGTGAGCAGGGCCGCGGGAGCGGTAGGCGATGTCGAATTGATTGAGCTCGATACGCTGTCTGATTCCGAGTTCACGCAACATGCGATCCATGCCCATGCCCGGTTTCAGGCTTCCAGTCTGGTGAAGCGCGACATCGAAGTCATAGACGATGTCGGTACCTCTAACCTTGCGCAAGAAATGATGAGCGTAACCACCAGCGAAGACGTGTTGTTCGATGACCAGCACTCGCAGGCCGGCTCGTGCGAGTCGGGTTGCGGCCGTCAATCCGCCCAGTCCTGAGCCTACGACAATGACGTCCCAGTTCGTGTCGAGCTTCTTCATGATTCGATCTCCTACTTCGAGCACTCGAAGGATATCCGTTCTTCGGGGGTGCGGTCTACCGGGGCTGTGCCCGGCTACTCTGCCCCGGTGCGGGCGAGCGGCGCCACCGAGACCGGGATTCCGCTGAGGACGGCATTTCCGGACAGTGCATCGACCCGCTCTGGATCGGTGAGGTCGTTCATGCTGGCTCCGGGGTGATCGGCGGCGATCTTCATGGCGGTTCCCTCCCGACCGTGACCGTAGCCGTGAGGCAGGCTGACGACGCCGGGCATTACCGCTTCTGTGATCTCGGCGGGCACTTCGATGCGGCCGATCCGGCTACTGACACTCACGTCACTGCCATTCGCAATGCCACGTTCTTGCGCATCTGCCGGATGGATGTAGAGCACACAGCGCATC
Organism: bacterium; assembly: GCA_024226335.1. Taxonomy (NCBI): domain Bacteria; species bacterium. The sequence continues at coordinate 29,323 of JAAELY010000206.1, read as the reverse complement.
CGCCCTTTGACCAGGCTCGGGAGATTGTGCGACCAGCTATTGACGCTACGGCTCTCCCTTCGCCCGATCAGTAGAAGACCGTCGTTTGTTTCCGGCTCCCAGTCTACGAGTTGAAGTACTTCCTGGACGATTTCCTTCGGCGCCAGGTCAATCGAACTCCTTCCTCCCGGCAGACGTCCCGGTAGCGCTGGTTCGATGGGACCCAGATCGATGCCGTGTTCTGCTTTGCGTAGCGACTTCAGGCTCAGCCCTGACCGCCATGGAAGCAGACCGCTGCCGTGTGGGCCCGTACGCAGAGCGAGGTCGAGCAGGATCGTCGCAGCCCGGTCCGCGCCCAGGCGCAGCGCGGCAGAAAGTGCCAGCGCTCGCACTCGACTCGTTCCTCCGCGTCCGCGACGCAGTCGCTGCGCGAGTTCCAGGAGGATCGCCCCGTCGCTTCGCTCGCCCACAGGTGGATCGAAGACTCGCGGAGACCAGCGAGGCACGTTGCGCACCGAAAAAAGCGAAAACGCCACCTCGAAATGATCGCGTTCGAGCGGCCCCACCGGAGGCAGGATCAGGTGAGCGTGACGCGTAGTTTCGTTCAAATAGAAATCGATCGACACCATGAAATCGAGTTCGCGCAACGCCGCATCAAGCCGTTGGCCACCCGGAGAAGACAACACCGGATTGCCTGCAACCGTGACGAGTGAGCGAACCTGTCCGTCCCCCGGGGTCGAGATCTCTTCGGCCAGGCTTGCCGAGGGCAGCTCTCCCATGAATTCAGGGGTTCCTCGTATCCGGGAGTGCCAGCGTCCGCGCCGGGTCGGTGGTTGAAGCGAGATCACGTCGACCGGTGGTTGCGGGAACATCGCACCCCCGGAGCGATCGAGATTTCCCGTGATTGCGTTCAGGACTTCGACGAGCCAGCTCGTAACGGTTCCGAAGCGGACAGTGCTGGTTCCCATACGGCCGTAACAGACTGCGCTCTCGGCATCGCCGAACGAAAGGGCCAGTGAGCGGATCACGTCTTCGGGAATGCAAACGCGCGATGCAACGACTCGCGGCGCGAAACCGGCGACGGCCCGTTTCAGCGTTTCCAGGCCTTCACTGAATTCCCCCAACCGTCCCATGCGCAGCCGATCCTCGGCGAAGATCGTATGGATCATCGCAGCGAGTAGAAGCGGATCCGTGTCTGGCCGGATGAAGTGATGTTCATCGGCAAGTCTGGCCGTCTCCGTGCGCACGGGGTCGATCACGACGACTCGGCCCCCACGTTTCTGGATCGCCTGGAGCCGTCCGCGCATCCCGGGTGCGGTCATCAGGCTTCCGTTGGAGACCACGGGATTTGCCCCGAGAATCAGCATGTGGTGAGTGCGGTCGATGTCCGGAACCGGAATGAACAGGCCGCTTCCATACATCCAGTGGCAGGCGAGTTGCTTGGGGAACTGGTCCAGGGAATTCGCGCTAAAGCGCTTGTGTGTGCCCAGCGCGCCAATGAACTCATCGCTGAAGAGGATCGAGCCGAGATTGTGGACTAGCGGTTCACCCAGATAGGCAGCGAGCGCATCTTCGCCGTGTTTGCGACGCACCGCCAGAATTCCTTCGCTGGCGAGTTCGAAGGCCTCGTCCCAGGAGATGCGCTCCCAGCGCTGATCTTTGCGGCGAATCGGCTGACGCAGGCGTTCGGGATCTTCGTGCAGATCCTTGAGTGCCCAGCCCTTTGCACAGATGTGCCCGCGGCTGAGAGCATCCTTCGCGTCACCCCGGATCGTACTGATCCGGTCTCCATCCACGTGTACCGAGATCCCGCACGAGGCTTCGCACAGAGTGCAACTGCGATGAACGACTCGCTCCATGGTGTCGACACCGTGCCGCTTCGGGCCGGGCAGGGCAAGCGGCACATGTCTGCGCCAGACCGGCCTCTCGCTCATCAAGTGCCGGTCAAGTGCTCCAGCAAGAAGCGCTTCGCAGCTTGTGAAGATTGCTCGAAGCCCTTTCCATCGTAGGGAATGAAGTGATGCCCCTCGATCATCACCAGTTGCTTCGGTTCACCGGCGCGTTCAAAGGCCGCTACGCTGACCGCGGTTTCGGCCAGGCGGTCTTCAGTTGCGACCACGAGTAGCAGGGGTTTGGGACTCAGATGGGCTATACACGCGCCGGGGTCCCACATCGGCTCGGTTCCCATGCCATTGCTCAGCGTGACCGAGTTGATCCAGTTCGGTGCACTGGAAACCTGGCCCCCGAACCATTCGCTCGACTCGGACTGGTCGAGCAGGACGGGTGCTTCCGGGGCGTCGCCCGTCAGACGGACAACTGGCAGAGGTCCGACCGAGACGTCCCGGCGATCTGCCAGACCCGCTCCGCTCTCGTCGCAGACCTCATCGCAAATCGCCTCGCAACGCTCTCTGGTGTCGCTGTAGTCGACACCGGCATAGCCTGTGAAAGGAACATTGGCCACCACGGCCTTTACGCGTTCGTCGCAGGTACCGACCACGAGCACCTCGCCTCCGCTGTAACTGCTGCCCCAGATGGCGATGTGCTTCGCGTCCACCTCTGACCTTCCGCTGAGCCAGTCGATGGCACGTCGATAGTCACGGGCCTGTGCCCAGGGGTTGATTTCCTGCCTCTGCTCGCCGTCACTGGAGCCGAGGTTGCGATGATCGTAGGCCAGTACTGCCAGTCCGGCGTCACAGAAGACCTCGGCATAGCGGTCCAGAGCCATCTCCTTCACGGCCGAGAATCCGTGTGCCATGATCACTCCCGGCGCTTTACTCACACCGGATGGCAGATACAGCCAACCGCGCAGGATGGTTCCGGAGTGTCCTGGAAATTCGACGTCTCGTCGCATTCTCTTCGTCCTTTCGGGCGGTCTGCCTGCCGCCTCAGAGCGAAACACATTGCGGTGTCAGTCTGAACAACCAGAATCCCCGTTCCGGATCGTTCCGTCGAGAAGAACGCCCAAAATCGCGGCCAGTTCAGCCCCCACGTAGGGTTTTCGCAGAAAGCTCACGTCCGGCTCCCGGACCAGTTGACTTGCGGCTCTTTCTGCTTCATAGCCACTGGTCAGGAGGATCGCCGCGCAAGGATGTGCTTCCCGAAAGCGTTTGAACGTCGTGCGGCTGCTTAGCCCCGGCATGGTCATATCGAGTACGACCGCGTCGAGTTCGCTCAAGCCGCGAGCCGTTTCCAGGGCCTCCTCTCCATTTGAAGCCTCGTGGATCGTGCAACCGAAATCCTCCAGCACCCGGCGAACGAAGCTCCGAATCGCTTCTTCGTCATCTACTACAAGGATCGCACGTCCCGTCAGGGACCCGGCGACGGGTTGGTACTCCGCTTTCCGGGAGTTCTCTTCGCTCTCGGGAATGAAGAGGCGAAAGCGCGAGCCTCTCTTCGGTGCGGATTCGAGTGTGAATCCACCGCCGTGTCCCCGTGCGATGCCGAGCGCCGCGGCCAGTCCGAGACCGCGACCCTGGCTCTTCGTCGTGAAGAAGGGATCGAAAATGCGGGAGTGGTCCTCCTGAGGGATCCCCCGGCCCGTGTCACTGACCTCCAGGCACGCGTAATGCCCCGCGGACCGGTCTTCGGGCGGATCTAGTTGGAAGGCCTCGACGCGGTCGAGCTGTTCGTTGCTCGAGCACACGCGGATCAAACCGGGCTTCCCAGAAAGGGCCTCTCCAGCATTCAGCAAAAGGTTCATGACGATCTGCTGCAACTGACCGGGATCTCCCGCCACCATCAGATCGCGCTCTGCCAGATGAAACTCGATACGGGCATCCGAAGAAAGGGATTCGCGGACGATCTCCACGGCCTGGTGCACCACTGTGTTCAATTCCAGAGGCTCGAGGCTGACCCGTCCCCCTCCGGCGTAGGAAAGCAATTGGCCTGTCAAAAGAGAGGCCCGCTCGGCCGCCTGAATCACTTCGTCGAGGTTGCCACGGACCGATGCCGTGGCTGAAAGTCCGGCGTGCGCCAGTTCGGCATGACCGAGGATGATCATCAGGAGGTTGTTGAAATCGTGAGCAACACCACCGGCCATCCGGCCCAGGCTCTCGAGGTTCTGGGTCTTGAGCAGTTCTGCCTGGAGTCTCTCGCGCTCCTGTACTTCGAATTCGAGGGTTGCCACGTTGCGTTCGAGTTCGACTCGCCGGTCTTCACTTTCCCGACCTAGAGCCTCGAGGCGCTTCACGAAGGCACTTCGCCAGACATGGATGATCAGGGCGAGGGCTCCACACGTCGCGAGAAGGACGCCCGGATTGCCCCATCCCTCGGTCGCGTCGCTCCTGGCCACAGACAAGGCCACAACTGCAGCAACACTCGTCAGCAGCGCGCCGAACCACACTCGTGAGGTCAGGAAGAGGCCACCGCCAACGACGACCGCTCCCAGTCCGTGGAAAAACTGCGGCTCGGGATAGAATGTGAGAAACAGGGTGTCGTTCGCCAGAATTCCGAAGCAGATGCCGCCCACGCAAGCGTCGACGAGCCGTTCTGGAGGCGGTCGCTGGATCCAGCGCAGCCCGCAGCCGATGAGAACGAGAGCCGTGATCGCGCACGCTCCTGATATCCAGAACGCCGGGCCGGCCGGGAGAGTGCGAGCCTGAATCCAGATGAGTAGCGCGTACCATAAGCCGAGGATCAGTGCACCCGTACCCAAAGTGGTTCGAACTGAATAGGTGTGTGCGATCGTGGAACCCGGCATCCCTTTGATCTTACGATCTCCCGGCATCCGAGGCATCAGAAAACCTGTATCGGGCGAAGCAATCGGCACGCGAAGAGCTGGTCTGGCCTGCTCGTCCTCGCACTCGTGGTCTCATTGGCCTATCGCTACCGTACCCCCGCGAAGCAGAGCGTCATCCATGTCTGGGGAGTGTCTTGCCTAATCGTTCTGAAAAAAGGCTGAGCGATTTCAAGGTCGGCGCCTATCGTTCTGTGTCGGCGATCACACTTTTCCTGCTGATCGCGGTCGGGAGTTCCGCTGCGGAACAGAAATCTCCTGCTGCATCGGCTTCTTCCTCCACGTGGAAGTACGACGCGGGCAATGCCCGGGACATTCTGGAGACCTGCGCAGCCTGCCACGGGAAGAGTGGGGAGGGTGGCAAGCAGGGCGCCTACCCCAGGCTCGCCGGACTGAATGAGGTGTATCTCGCTCGCCAGCTGCGTGCCTTCAAGACGCGCAGTCGAATCAATATTCCAATGTATCCCTACGCGACCGAACGAGAATTGCCTCCGGACGACGTTCTCGATATCGCCCGCTATCTCTCACAGATCGAACTCACCACCCAGATGCCCGTCCTCGACCCGAAAATGGGAGCCTATGAGCGGTTGAAAATTGCTCAGGCGGTCTTCAATGTTCCCGGAGTCAAGGGAGACATCGCACAAGGCGCCGAAATCTACCAGGAGGAATGCGGCGAATGCCACGGCGATGAGGGTTGGGGGGATGAGGATACTCCGCAGCTCGCGGGCCAGCATACCTACTACCTGCGCGTGCAGATCGAGAAGTACCGCACAGGGAAGCGCGGCAGCGACGATATGGACGGCCTCTTCGATGAGCTGAATGCCGGGGATCTGGAGAACCTCTTCGCCTATCTGGCCTCGAGAGACGATTGATCGGATGCGTTCCTGCGCAGTCTGTTAGTCCATGCGTTCGCTTCGTGTTACCTTGCTCGTTGCGCGAAGCCCGTTCCAGGGTTCGAAGGAGACAGTCTGGACATCTGGAAGCTGCATGCGATCACCCACGGGAACCTGACTTTCTGCAATCCGATGGCGGAGGCCAAGTTCGACGAACTGATCGAACTGCTCGATCTGCCACAGGAAGCGCGCGTACTCGATATCGCCTGCGGAAAGGCCGAATTCCTGTTGCGTTGCGCACGCCGTTTCGCATGTCGCGGTGTGGGGGTCGACATCTCGCCCCATTTCGTTCGCGAAGCCCGCGAGAAGCTGGAAGCCGCGGGGCTCGCATCGCAGATCGAAACAATCGAGGCGAACGGAGCAGACTACGAGGCTGCGCCCGATTCGTTCGATGCAACGTTCTGCATCGGTGCGACTTGGGTCTGGGGAGGATTTGAAGGAACACTGCGCGCACTCGCGCACTGGACCAAGCCCGGTGGCCTGGTCGCGGTCGGCGAACCCTTCTGGCACCGCGAACCCTCGGCTGAATATCTGGAAGCTGCCGGTCTTCAGCGCTCCAGCTTCGCGAGCCATCAGCAAAATGCCGAGGCCGGGCCGGCGCAGGGTCTCGGCTTTCTGCATGCGATCGTCTCGAGTGTCGACGACTGGGACCGCTACGAGGGCTACAAGACCTATGCGACGGAGCGCTACGCGCGCAGCCATCCGGAAGACCCCGACGCCGACGAGATTCTCGGGATAGTGCGCGAGGATCTCGGGAACTACCTGCGCTGGGCTCGCGACGAACTCGGCTGGGCGGTCTATCTCTTCCTGAAGGATCCGCGACCTTCTAGAACTCGATCAGTGTGATTTCCGGCGGGCAGGCAACGCGCAGAGGAATCACGGCGGTGCCGACACCGCGGTTCACGTAGAGCGGGCCTCCGGCCGTTTCAAAGGAACCACTGTCATAGTTTCCCACGCCGAAGGGCACGAACGCCTTTTCAACGCCCGGTAGGCGAATCTGTCCGCCGTGCGAGTGACCTGCGAGGATGAGGTCGAACGGGGAGCCGTCGAGTTCGTCGACGAAGGCGGGGTAGTGGGTGAGCAGGATGTTGCGCTCGGTCCGAGCCGAGCCCAGCGCTTCGTGATCACGCTCGGCCACGCCGACGATGGTCAATCCCTTTTCCGGTACGGTCGCCGTCCGATTGACCAGCCAGGCGCCGCCGCTCGCCCCGAAGCGCCGATCGTATTGCTCGAAAGGAGCCTCGCACCAGTACTCATGGTTGCCCGGGACGCCGAATAGCGGAGCTTCGATTCCCGCCAGATGTTCCAGTGCCTCGTCCAGGTGGTGTGTTTCCTCGATGAGATCTCCGGTGAAGCAGACGAAGTCCGGCTGCAATCCGTTGATGCTGTTGATCACGCGTTCGACGTAATCGACATCGCCTTTGTAATGAAGGTCGGAAAACTGTACGAGTCGGCATTCTGGAGCGGCGCTCAGGCGAACGGACTCGATGCGAAGATCCCGCGTGCCGTACGCTGCAACGCCGAAGGTCGTTCCGAGCGGAAGTGCCGCAATCGCAGTGGCCATGAACGCACGTCGGCTGACTCCCCGTCCGGAGTGAGATGTGTCTTCCTCAGAAGCGGACTCGTCGCTTGATCGGGTCACAATTGCACCATAGCAATTCGGTTCGGGACCAGCAGATCCTGACTTGCGAATCTGACGGACACTCGCTTTTGTGGCGACTCGCGTAGACTTCATCAGTCCATCCAGGAGGAGCCGACATGGCCTGTTGTCACTACTACGCTCCCGAAACGGGCGGTGATACGGCGTTTTCCGTCGACACGTCATCAATCACATTCGGGCGCGGTGTGCTCGCGGAGGCCGGCGATCACGCACGGGCACTCGGGATCCAGCGCATCGCACTACTGACGGATCGCGGCTTGTCCGCGAGCGAGCACGTGCGGAAAGTGCGCGAATCACTGCGTGTTTCTGGCATCGATGTAGTGTTCTACGACGAGGTGCAGATCGAGCCGACCGATGTCTCTTTCCTCGCCGCGAGCGACTTCGCGCGCGAGAGTGAAGTGGATGGATTCATCGCGGTCGGCGGTGGGTCCGTGATCGATACGACGAAAGCGGCCAATCTCTACTCGTCGCATCCGGCGGACTTCCTGACCTATGTGAACGCGCCGATCGGCGCAGGCGAAGCGGTTCCGGGGCCACTCCGTCCATTCATTGCCTGCCCGACCACATCGGGTACCGGGAGTGAGTGCACGGGAATTGCCATCTTCGACCTCTTGTCGATGCAATCCAAGACCGGCATTGTTTCACGAGCTCTGCGGCCGACTCGCGCACTGATCGATCCAGATACGACGCGCACGCTGCCGGATCGCGTACTCGCCGCCAGCGCACTCGATGTGATGAGCCATGCGCTCGAATCCTATACCGCGTTGCCCTATAGCCAGCGCGCCGCCCCGACGCGCCCGAGTCTGCGACCGATGAGTCAGGGAGCCAATCCATGGAGCGATCTCGGCTGTCGTGAGGCGCTCAACCTTGCGGGACGCTTTCTCGTTCGCGCAGTGGCCGATGTGGAGGACGACGAAGCGCGAGAGCAGATGATGTGGGCCTCGACACTCGCCGGAATCGCGTTCGGCAATGCGGGCTGTCACGCACCGCACGGAATGTCGTATTCCGTTTCGGGTCTGGTGCGTGAGTTCTGTCCCGACGGGTATCCGCCGGGTGTACCCATCGTGCCTCACGGCATGTCGGTGATCGTCAATGCGCCGGCGGTGTTTCGATTTACGGCCAGCGCCGCACCGGAGAGACATCTGACGGCGGCCGAGTACCTGGGTGCGGATGTGAACGGAGCTACTGCCGAAGATGCGGGGGTGGTTCTCGCGGATCAGATCGTCAAGCTGATGCGTGCGACGCGCATCCCCAATGGTTTGTCTGGTGTTGGCTACGACGCGTCCGATGTCTCGGCACTGACCGAGCGCGCATATCCCCAACGCCGCCTCTTCTCGAACGCGCCGCGCGAGATCAGTCGTGGTCAGTTGGCCGACCTGTACCACGCTGCGATCTCGTACTGGTAGGCGGAATCAGCTACAGGCGATCTACCTCATCGCCATGACCACCGCCGAGATTGCGCGAACTGCGGCGCGCCGCGAGCGATTGCTGTAGCGGTGGGGCAGGTGGCCGGGAAACTGGATCAACTGACCCGAATGAAGCGCGACCTCTTCATTGGCAATGAGCAGGGTCGCCGTTCCCGAACGGACCAGGAAGAACTCCTGTGAACCACGGGGGTGTGGACGTCCCGGCGTATCGCATTCGGGTTTCAGTTCGACGCTCTGGATCTGTACGCCTTTGGTGGCGAGCGGCGTCAGCAGGCGCGCCCGGTATCTCCCGTGATCGCTCTGACTCTCGTGGACCGTCGACTCGTCGACCACGAAGAAGCGTCGTTCCGGCGGAGCCAGCACCAGTTCGTCGAGCGACACGTTGAGTGCCGTGGCTACGGCCAGAACGCTGTCCAATCCCGGATTGGCCCCTCCGTGCTCCATGCTGGCCAGGGTGGCTCGGGGAAGCCCCGCCGTATCGGCCAGCTTCTGTTGAGTGAGATCAGCCGCTTTTCTCAGGTGCCGCAGATTGTTCGCCAGATGGTCGGGTCGGTGGGGTGCATTTCTCGACATGAATGACAGAATCATAGCAAAAACAGTCAAAATTCTAGCAGGCAGGACCGGCAGTTCCGATTGCTCGAACTACACTGTTCAGCCCAAGCTCAACTCTGGCTTTGCCCGGAACCCTTTGGTCCGGCGGGCGACGCAATTTGAAAACCGGCGGAACCTTCCGCCCTTTGACCGACGATCTGGAGGACGCGAAATGACCTCGCTAGTAACCCGAGAAGCTCCTGACTTTACCGCCAAGGCCGTACTCGCGGACAACAGCATCCAGGACGACTTCAAACTCTCCTCGCTACGCGGCAAGTACACCGTTCTCTTTTTCTACCCGCTCGACTTCACATTCGTCTGCCCCTCGGAAATTATCGCCTTTGACCGGAAACTCGACGAATTCAAAAAGCGAAACGCCGAAGTCGTGGGTTGCTCCGTCGACTCCCACTTCACGCATCTGGCCTGGAAGAACACCAAGGTCGAAGGCGGGGGCATCGGAAACGTGCGCTTTCCTCTGGTGTCCGATTTGAGCAAGAGCATCGCTCGTGAATACGGTGTTCTCGTCAATGACGAGGTCGCCCTTCGCGGATTATTCTTGATCGACAAGAGCGGTGTGGTTCGCCATTCACTCGTCAACGATCTGCCACTTGGTCGCAACGTCGACGAAGCCCTGCGGATCCTGGATGCGTTGCAGTTCAACGAAGAACACGGTGAAGTCTGCCCCGCCAACTGGCGCAAGGGAGAAGACGCCATGACGCCAACTGCCGCCGGTGTTGCCAGCTATCTGGCCAAGCATGCCGGTTGAAAAGGAGAAGAACGTGATCAAGCTACCCGACCTTCCGTTCGCCATGGATGGGCTCGCTCCGCATATCTCGCGGGAGACACTCGAGTATCACTACGGCAAGCATCACGCGACCTACGTCAGCAAGTTGAACGCCGCAATCGAAGGCACCGATCAGGCCGATGCGTCTCTGGAAGAGATCATCAAGTCTGCTTCCGGCGGTCTGTTCAACAACGCAGCCCAGGTCTGGAATCACACCTTCTACTGGAACTGCCTGAGTCCGACAGGAGGAGGGGAGCCCAGCGGCGCCTTGGCTGACGCCATCAATCGCGACTTTGGCTCATTTGCCGAGTTCAAGCAGAAGTTCAGTGACTGTGCCGCCACCACCTTTGGTTCTGGCTGGGCCTGGCTCGTGAAAAACAAAGACGACAAGCTGGGTCTCGAAAGCACCAGCAACGCCGCTACTCCCATTACTGGCGACGCAACGCCTCTACTTACCTGCGATGTGTGGGAGCACGCGTACTACATCGACTACAGGAACGCCCGTCCCAAGTACATCGAAGCTTTCTGGAATCTGGTCAACTGGGAGTTCGTCGCAAGCCAACTCGGTTAGTTCGGGTTGGGCCCGGAAGATTGTGCCTGACGATTTCCGAAGACCGGATTCGCTATTTCGCACGCCAGTACAAAGCTCAGTGCAAGCGTTGTCACGGCGCTGATGGACGGGGTCGGATGAGAATGCGGCCGTGCAGCGGGTGGCACCCCGTGATTATTCCGATGCGGCCTTCATGGCAACCCGCAGCGATGGCCAACTCTTCTACCAGATACTGACGGGAGGCGGTGAGCGCTCCGCCATGCCCGCTTATGGACCGGAGTCGGAGGTCGGCTGGAGCGAGGAGAAGATCTGGAAGAGGGTGCTCTTCGTTCGCCGATGCGCCGATGCGAACTCGCTAGCGGAAACTCATCCGCGTGCGAGGTACTGCGTGTTTTCGACCTCCCACGCGGGGATCAGATCTCGATTGTCGACATCCCAGGGGTGGAATTCGCGGCGGAAGAAGGTCTTGAGTTCCGGAAGGACGGCTCTGACGAAGCCCCCCTTGCCCCAGATGAAGAGCAGGCTCTTCCACAGCGTCCGCAGACTCCCCGACCGCGGGTCGGAAAAGAGGATGCCCAGTTGGAAGAGCGTGATCATCACCGGGAACCCCATCATGATCCTCGCCATCACCAGCACGCGCATCCAGTACTGGCCACCGACCTGCTGATAGACGTCGAAGCACACTGCCTTGTGTTCGGTCTCTTCGACCGCGTGCCACAGCCAAAGAGGTTTGACTGCGGAGTGCATGCCTTTGGTGAGATCCGGGTTCGTGAGCAGTTGGTTCGCCAGAACGGCGGTGAAATGCTCGAGTGCCACGGTGATGGCCAATTGAGTCTTGTGGGACATGATCTTCCGCACCAGGCCAAGAGCGCGTCGCAGAAAATTCTCGTAGCATTCGGTGTTCAGTCCCTGCGCCGCGACGAGGGAGTTGTAGATCCGATGCTGGTACGTGTGGTGTGCTTCCTGTTTGACGAACTCGCGAATCTCTTCGCGGGTCTTCGGGTCCAGGTCCGCGTCTTCGAAGTGCCGCACGGAATCGATGAAGAACTTCTCGCCCTCGGGAAAGAGCAGGGATAGCGCCGTGAAGAAGTGGGTCTTGCCGGGATCTCCGCCGTGCCAGTAACGGGGAACCTCTGCATCGAGTTCGAAGTGCATGCGTCGGTACGTGATGTTCACGCCATCGGGGAGTGACGAGGTCAGCGCTCGCTCCATGGTATGGCCTCCTGCGCCTTTGCCCGCGGAGAAGGTAGCGTTCCGTCGGGAAGAAAACGGGGCCTCGGAAGCGCCTGCCTCTCAGGCCCGCGACACCCTCTGGGCTTCACCGACGAGTTGATCGAGTCTCGAGAGGAAGCGCGATCGGTCTTTGGGCGAAAACTCTTTCGGCCCGGACGACTCGACTCCCATTTCGCGAAGCTGAGCCTTCAGATCGCGGGTGGCGAGAGCGCTGCCGATGGACTCCTCGGTAAAGGGGCGACCGTTATTGCCCAGCACGCGCGCACCCTGTTTCAGACAGCGAGCGGCCAGTGGGATGTCGGCCGTGATGACCACGTCGCAGGGTTTTACGTGTTCTGCGATCCAATCGTCGGCCGCGTCGAGATCGCGTCCGACCACGATCATCTGTATCTCGAGATCCTCGGGGATTCCCATACGGCTATTCGCGACCAGCAGAACGGGAATGCGTCGCCGCGCAGCGACGCGATAGACTTCTTCCTTGACCGGGCAGGCGTCGGCGTCGACCAGGATCCGGGTCGACGCTTCCCCTCTTGCGTCCGCGAGTCCTTCAGGATTTTCCATGCGAGGTCTTCCCCACTCTTTTTCGGACGCTTTTCCAGAGGTAGGGCCGCACCCGAGTTCGAGCAGGCGGTCGCGCGGACAACAGGTCGTGGCAAGGAGCGTCCATGAGAGCGCTCATCCTACAGGTGGCGATGCGATCTGCGGCATCGTTCTCGCCGAACGCGTCGTGATATCGTCGGCCGGGTGGGAATTTCCCTCTCCAGGAGGAAGCCGATGTTGACTCGAATCGACCGAATACAACTGGCCGTTCCGGATGCGGCGAACGCGGCGAGCGGCTGGACGAGCCTGCTCGGAGCCGAGCCCGCAGGGGAAGACAAGCTGCGAGGACTCGGCGCTCGGCGATCCAGTTACAGGCTCGGGCGGGGCTTCGTAGAAATCCTCGAACCCGACGGCGCAGGGCCGGTCGCGGATGCGCTCGCGGCCCGGGGTGCGCATCTTTTCGCCGCGGGAGCAGCGACGCCCGACGTTGCTGCTCTCGAGGCGCGACTGCGCGGGGCTGGAATCGAAGTCCTGTGCGAAACCAGCCAGCTTCACGTCGACTCGCAGGGCCGCGACGGCCACGGTCTGCGAATGGTGATCAGCAAGCACGAAGAGCGCGAATCCGTGGGTGCGATCGACTTTCTCTACGAGGTGACGAATCTGGTGAGTGACGCGAAGAGCGCCGTTCCGCGCTTCGCCGATATCTTCGGCCTCGATGGAGCTGCGTTCGTCCCGATCGACTCCGACCACTACGGCTACGCGGGAACCCTGACGCTCTTTGATCCGGAGCGTCTCGACCGGATCGAGATGATCACACCGAGTGTGCCCGAGAACACCATGGGCCGATTCTTCGCTCGTTGTGGCGAGAGTCTCTACATGGCCTTCGCCGAGAGCGGCGAACTCGCGAGCATCGAGAAGCGCGCTCTCGAAACGGGCGCGGGCCATACCACCGTGCCGCCCGTCGAGAAGCGCAAGGGAGCAGGTGCGGACACAGTCTTCCTGCATCCACCGGCACTCGGGGGAATGATGCTGGGGTTGTCTCGTCGTAGCCAGGCCTGGAGCTGGTCGGGTTCGCCCGAGCGAGTAAGGGACGACGCATGAGCGGTTTCGCGGAACGTGGACTCCGTGTCGAAGACGAGGGTCGGATTCGCCTACTGACGCTCGATCGTCCGGACGCTCTCAATGCCTTCGACGATCAGTTGTACGACGCAGTGGGCGATGCGCTACGCGATGCAGCGTCCGACCCCGGGATTGCCACAGTCGTCGTTACCGGAGCTGGCCGCGCTTTTAGCGCCGGCCAGGATCTCGCGGAGATGGCAAATCCAGCGCGCCACCCCGCAGGTGAGCGCCACGGATTCCAACCCTTCATCGAGACCGTCGAGAGTTTCCCAAAACCGCTGCTCGCGGCGGTCAACGGGATCGGGGTGGGGATTGGTCTCACGTTCCTGCCACACTGTGATCTCGTGTTGATCGCTCGTGGTGCCCGTCTGCGCGCACCCTTTGCGAGTCTGGGCGTCACCGTCGAGGCGGGGAATAGCGCACTCCTTCCCGAGCGTGTGGGCTGGCAGAACGCCGCACATCTTCTCTATACCGCAAACTGGATCGACGCCGAACGCGCGGTCGAGATCGGCCTGGCTTGGCGCGTCTGTGAGCCCGATGAGCTGCTCCCGCAGACTCTCGAGGTCGCACGGGAGATCGCCGCCATGCCGATCGACTCGCTCGTAGCTACGAAGCAGTTAGTTCTCGACACCCGGCTCGAACAGGTCCGCGCGGCGCGCGCACGTGAAAACAGCCGATTTGCGAAGCTCGTCGGCGGTCCGGCGAACCGCGAAGCGCTGGCCGCGTTCAAGGAGAAACGCGCACCTGATTTCACGAAGCTGAGCGAGCGCGGCTGAGAAGGGCCAGGTCGAAACCGTACCTCGGGGCACCAGGCACGATCCGTTCAAGTTGGGCCAATCGAGCGCCCGATAGGCGAAGCACGTTTTCGTTCTTGGATGGGGTAATGGTGCAACCGCTTGTCTGGCTGGTCCTGGACGACCCAGTCGTCTGCTCTCGGGTATCGCAGGCCTTCGAGGCTCGCGGATTCTCGACCGAATCCGGAGATCTGCCCGAGTCGCCCCGCCCCGACGTTCTCGTCGTAGAGTTTCCCGGGAACAACGGTACCGGTCGTGAACGGCTGCAGGCGGGCATTCAGCGCTGGCCGCGAATCGCGGTCGTCGCCCTCTGCCCCCACGGCATGATCGAGGCGGGAATCGCCGCGCTAAAAGAGGGGGCGGACGATTTTCTGCTCCTGCCGTTCGATCTCGAGGAACTGGAGCTGCGGGTCGAGCGCTCTCTAGAGGTGCGTCGCGCGCTGGGAGCCCGACGCGAGTCCGAGCGCGCAGGAGCGATCGATCCGGCAACGCGTCTGCGCGGCGGAAGTTCGGCAATGCTCGAACTTCGCGATCATGTGGGACGCATCGCGCGCGGTCGAGCCACGGTGCTGATCACGGGGGAAACCGGAACGGGCAAGGAACTGGTTGCCGGTCTGATCCACGCGGGCTCACCCCGCCGGGCCGAAGCGATGGTCAAGGTGAACTGCGCGGCGCTGCCCGATCCGCTGCTCGAAAGTGAACTCTTCGGTCACGAACGCGGGGCGTTCACGGGCGCGGAGCAGCGTCGGATCGGCCGTTTCGAGGAAGCGGATGAGGGCACGCTCTTTCTCGACGAGATCGGGGATATGCAACTTCGGACTCAGGCGAAGGTGCTGCGTGCCCTCCAGGAGCAGGAGTTCGAACGTCTGGGTGGGACGCGGACCATCCGGGTCGATGTCCGGGTCATCGCAGCCACCAACCAGGATCTGCCCGAACTGATCGCTCGCGGGCGCTTTCGCGAGGATTTGTTCTATCGCCTGAACGTCGTGCCAGTGCACCTGCCTCCGCTGAGAGAACACCCGACCGACATCCCCGAGTTGGCAGAGCAGTTCGTGAGCGAATTTGCCTCCGCCCAGGGCCGGGATCGACTTTCCCTGGCACCGGGGGTCGCGAAGGCTCTGGCGAGCTACGCGTGGCCCGGCAACGTCCGTGAACTCCGGAATGTGCTGGAGCGCGCGGTACTGCTGGAGGACTCCGATCAGATCCAGGCCGAGCGCCTGTCCTTGAACTGTCTTTCCAGCGAAGCCGGGTCTCCTCCGGACACCGACCCGGTGGGGTTTCAGCTGCCGTCGGGGGGTATTGACTACAGTGAAGCCGAACGGCAGCTGATCCTGCAGGCGCTCGAGAGGGCGAACTGGGTCCAGAAGGACGCCGCCGATCTGCTGCGCATGAGTCGTAGAAAGCTCAACTACCGGATTACCCGTCTGGGCATCACCCATCCAGGCTGGCGAAAAAACTGCGGCCCAGCGTAGACTGCCGTACAGAGCACCGGCTCGGTTGCTTCTCGCGAATAGGGAGGAACCCGAGCCGAGGTGTTGCTACGGTCCCCCCCTTCGAAGCTCTCCAGGAGGAGAGCCGACTGAGCTAGAGGAGTCTTGTGATGCGAACGGCGAGGATTATCGGTTCCCTTCTGGTGCTACTGGCGCTGGCGTGCACCTCTCAAGAGGAGAAGATCGAAAAGCACCACACGGCCGCATTCCAGTATTTCGAGGATGAGGAGTGGAGTGAAGCCAAGATCGAGTTCCTCAACCTCCTGCAACTCACTCCCGACGACGCGGAAGCGCACTACAAGATGGCTGAAACCCTCTGGAATCTGGAGGAGTACGGCGAGGCGCTCTGGCAGTACAACGAGACCGCCCGATTGGCGCCGGATAACACCGAATGGCGCATGAAGGTGGCCAAAGTCGAGTTCACGGCTCGACGTTACGACTCGGCCGCCGAGCATATCGCTGCAGTGCTCGAGCAGGATCCGAACAACGTCGAGGCGCTGCTCTTGCGCGGAGCGCAGAAGTCTGTGAAAGGCGACTTCGCCGGGCTGATGGAGGACGTGGACAAGGCCCTCGAACTGGATCCCGAGAGCAAGAGCGCGCTGTCGCTCAAGGCGCAAGCCCTGAGCCGATCGGGAGATTCGACCGGCGCCGAAGAGTACATGCGCAGGCTTTTGAAGGTCGAGCCGACGATGGCCAACCACCTGAGTCTTGCACGCTATCTGGCGCTACTGCAGCGGCCCGAGGAAGCCCTAGTCGAGATGAGGGCCGCGGTCGACGCTGCGGAAGACAAGGAACAGAAAACGAACGCGCAGTTCTTCCTGGCCAACTTCCACCTGAACCAACGCAAGTCCGGGGAAGCCGAAAAGGTCCTGCTCAGCGCGAAGGCAGACGATCCCGCAAACCCGAAGATTCTCCAGGCACTGGCGAAGTTCTACTACACGCAAGGAGACAAGGAAAAGGCTGTTTCCATGCTCGAGGAGAATGTTCAGCAGCATCCTGAAGACGTCGAACCGGTTCTGGTTCTCGCGGAATACCATCGCCAGATCGGCGCTCGTGAGGAAGCGCTGGAGACGATCCAGCGTGCGCTGGATTTGGATCCGATGTCCGAGCAAGCACGTCTGCGTCGTTCGGAGATGCTCGTCGTTCCGAACGAAGATGGAACCGCGGAGATCCCCGAAGAGGCGTGGAGCGTCGTGCGGCAGGTACTCGAGGAGAATCCCAAGAGTACGATGGGTCTGTTCAACGAAGGCAAGTTCTTCCTGCTGGAAAGCAAGTATGAGGAGGCTGCCACTAGCCTGCGTCGCGTGATCGATGAACAACCCACGGCGAACGCGCATGTGCTTCTCGGTAGTGCCTATATGGCGATGAAACAGGATGACCTCGCTCGCAGTGAGTACCTGTCCGCGCTGCAACTCGACGCGCAGAACTACCCCGCGCGTTCACAGCTCGCGGTGCTCTACTTGCGCACAGGCGAGAACGAGCTGGCCGCACGTGAATCGAAGACCGGACTCACGCGCAATCCAAACGACATGCAGCTTCGCCTGACCTATGCGGAAGCTCTGATTCGCCTCGACCGACAGCACGAAGCGCGTGACGTCCTCAAGGGCGTGGGGGATGCGGGAGTAGACGTGTCGACCACGGTCAAGTTGCATATCGCCCGACTGTTGCGCCGGTCGCGCGATCGCGATGGGGCGCGAAAACTGCTCGAGGGGATGCTCAAGGCCGATCCGACCAGCGAAGACGTGATGCGAGAGATCATCGCCGTCGATGTAACCAGTCGCGACCCCGAGAAGGCGCTGGACCGCCTCGACGAGTGGATCATCGATCAACCCGACAACCCCGCTCTCTACGACCTGCGCGGCCGGGTTCGCCTCAGCACCGTCTCTGGTATGGACATGGAGAAAGCGGATGCGATCGAAGCCGATCTGAAGATGTCGTTGAGCAAGGGATCGAAGCGAATCGAGCCTCTCGTATCTCTGGCGGAACTGTACCGCAGCCTGGGCCGAGTAGATGACGCGGTCGAAACCTACAAGCGCGCACGCGATAGCTTCCCCGAGGATGCGAGCGTGCGTTTGCAGCTGGCGGTCCTATACGAATCTCTGCTGCGTACGGAAGAAGCGAAAGCCAGCTATGAGGAGGTCTTGAAGCTCGACGAGTCTCAGCCAGAGGCCAAGAATAATCTGGCCTGGTTGCTGGCAAACGCTCAGTCTCCGACCGAAAAGCAGCTCGATCGCGCTCTTCAGCTGGCACAGGACGCCAAAGAAGCCCTTCCCGGAAACCCGAGCGTCACCGATACCCTCGGCTGGATCATGTACAAGAAGGGCATCCCCGCCGCGGCCATCTCACTGTTCCGCGAGGCCATCGAGGGCTACCCGGAGGCGCATCCCCTGCGCGGTACGGTTCGCTATCACCTCGCGAAGTCCTACGAGGACAACGGTGAGACGGGACGAGCCATCAGCGAACTGCGGCGGGCACTCGATGAGGTTGCCAGCTTCGCCGAACGCAAGGATGCCGAGGAACTTCTGGAGAAGCTCGAGAAGTCCTGAGCGCACCTGGTTCTGAAACTTCGGCTCCCGGGATCTTGAAGCTCCCCTCAAGTGGCTCGCGCGTACTGCCGATTTCGTGGCGGAAGGGGGAGCTTCGTATGGCTTCGTTCCGCTTGTATATTGCATTTTTGGCTTTTCTTGCGTTGCCCGGGTTGTGCCTGGCGCAGGGGTACGGGGTATCACCCGACGGCAAGAAAGGACGTATCCACAAGGTCGTGACTGGAGATACGCTTTGGGACATCACCAAGACGTACCTCGGCACGCCCTGGATCTGGCCTTCTGTCTGGAAGGAAAACTCCGACATCGCCGATCCCCATCTGATCACTCCCGGAGATCTGATCTGGATCAGCAAGGGAATGATGCGGAAGCTCTCGCCTGAGGAGGCGGAAGAGTTCGCCAACCGGCATGCCGAGCAGCCTGCGCCCGTGCCCGCGGCGCCTGCACCGCCACCGATCGTGCAAAAGGCGCCTCCGGCCGAGCGCCCGGACCCGTTTGCGGCGTTGGACGCGAGCGACATGGGCGATGAGCGTTTTGTCGAGGTTCCGGACATGCAGCGCTACTCGTTCGTCTCGGCCGAGGAGTTCACGGGTAGTGGTGCGGTCATGGGCAACCACAACGCGAACTACTGGTCCTCGCAGGAGCAGAGCACGATCATCAGTATTGGCGAAGGCGCGGCACATGTCGGTGATTCCTTCGCCATGTTCCGCATTCGCCGGCGCCTATTGCACCCAAGGACAAACGAACTCCTGGGGTACTTCGTTCAGGTCCTGGGCCGAGCCGAGGTTACCGAGATCCACCCGGAGGCTTCGTTCGTAAAGATCGTGACCTCCTACGGTGAGGTCCAGCCCGGCGACCGGGTCGTGCCCTTCGTGGAGGATGAGACGCGAATCCGAGAGATTCGCGACACCGGTCTGGTCGAAGGACAGATTGTCGCCTACCAGCCGTACCGGCTGCGAAGCGGTGGGGGTGACCTGGTGGTGCTGGACGGCGGAATGAACCAGGGCGTGAAGCCCGGGCGTCGTTTCGAGATCTTTCGCCAGGGCAAGGAAGTGCGAGATCCACTCACTCTTACGAAAGTTCTCGTGCCCGACGACGTGATCGGTGAGGCCTTTGTCCTGAAGTCATCGGACAAGACGTCGCTGGCGTTGGTGACGCGCGCGGATACCGATCTGTTGATCGGAGACCACTACCGCACCAAGTTCTGAATCAGTTCTCGGAAGCTTCCGCTCCGAGAGTTACTTCGACGGTGAAGCGTTCGTTCTCGGGCGCTTCACCGATTCGGAGTGTGCAGGCCGGTTCGGGTACGCCACCGGAAGCGAGAACGTCGCCGAGGGCCGAGCGAAGTCCTTCGACATCGGCGTCGCTCGCGGCGACTTCGAGCCTCTCCACAGGCCAGCGCAGGCTCTTGCGCGCCTGCGTCTTCGCAGCGCGGATCTTCTGACTTACCTCGACGGCGGCCGAGTATACGTTCGGCAGCCTCGTGTCCTCGATTGCAGCCAGTTCGTCTACAGTGGGCCAGGGGCTGGTGTGGATGAACTCCTCCCGTCCGGGTTGCGCGAAGCGCCAGGACCAGACCTCTTCGGTGACGAAGGGCATGAACGGCGCAAACAAGCGCAAGAAGATGCGCAGCGCCAGGCGCAGAGTGGCAACTGCGGAGCGTCGTTCTTCTGAATCGTCCTCGGCGTAGGCTCGCACCTTCACGAGTTCGAGGTAGTTGTCGCAGAAATCCCAGAAGGCTTCTTCGGTCGACTGCAACGCGATCGAGTATTCGAAACGATCCAGGGCGTCTGTCGCGCGCTCGAGCAATTCCCTGAGCTTGCGCATCAGATCTACGTCGATCGGCGAGCGAATGGCTTCGGCACCGTGCGACTGCTCGGACGCCTGCACTCGATCGATCTGCATCAAGACGAAGCGACTCGCGTTGAAGATCTTGGTGGCCAGTCGCTTGCCCACCTTCAGTACGGTCTCGTCGAAAGCGGTATCGGCGCCCAGACGCGCTCGCCCGGCCCAGTAGCGCATGGCGTCCGTCGAGTACTGGTTGAACAGATGTTCGGGAGTGACCACATTCCCCTTGGACTTGCTCATCTTTTTGCGATCGGGATCCAGGATCCAGCCACTGATTACGACGTTATGCCAGGGGATGCCCTCTCCGTGCATCCACGCTTTGGCGATTGTGTAAAACGCCCACGTGCGAATGATCTCGTGCGATTGAGGGCGTACGTCCATGGGGAATAGCGATTTGTGGCGCTCCGGG
Source organism: bacterium (assembly GCA_024226335.1). Taxonomy (NCBI): domain Bacteria; species bacterium. The sequence continues at coordinate 8,728 of JAAELY010000206.1, read as the reverse complement.
TCGAGCTTCCAGTGGCTCACGATCTCGGGCGTCATCGATGAAGTCGCCCAGGTGTCCATCACGTCGTGATCACCCGTGAACCCGCCCGGTTGATCGCGTTGCGCTTCTTCGAACCCCGTCGGCACTTCGTACATCGGGTCGACCGGGAGTTGATCCGAGGCCGCGTAGATCGGGTTGTCGAAGCCGGTCTCGCCGTCCGCATCGATCGGATACCACACAGGAAAGGGCACGCCGGAGAAACGCTGCCGGCTGATGCACCAGTCCTGATTCAGGCCGTCGACCCAGTTCTCATAACGGGTCCGCATATGGTCGGGCCGCCAGTGGATTTTTCGGCCCTGTTCGATCAGCTCCGCCTTGTGATCGAGCAGGCGCACGAACCACTGCCTCGTCGGCACGAACTCGAGCGGTCGTTCGCCGTTCTCGTAGAATTTCACCGGGTGAGTGATGGCGCGTGGCTTGCCCACCAGCGCGGGATTCCCGTCGATGCCGCTGCCCTCTGCGCTCAGCAACTCCACGATCTTCTTGCGGGCCTGGTTCACGAACAAGCCCTCGATCTCGGCGTAGGCGTTGCGCGCCTTTTCCGGGTCGAGGGTCTCGAAGGCCCCCTCGCCGAAGCTCACCGGGAGCAGTCGGCCCGACATACCCACCAGTTGCTTGAGTGGAAGATCGGAGCTCTTCCAGTAGTCCACGTCCATCAGGTCGCCGAAGGTGCAGACCATGAGAATGCCCGTGCCTTTTTCAGGATCTGCGTGATCGGCGGGCAGGATCGGTACGGGCGCGTGGAAAAGCGGCGTGATCGCCTTCTTGCCGAACAGGGCCTGATAGCGCTCGTCGTCCGGATGGGCGACGACTGCGATGCACGCACCGAGAAGTTCGGGGCGAGTCGTCGAGATCTCGAATGTACCTCCGCCTTCGATGCCGAAGCGGATATCGTGGAATGCGCCGGGTTTCTCGCGATCCTCGGCCTCGGCCTGGGCGATCGCGGACTTGAAATCGATGTCCCACATCGTGGGCGCGAGCATCCGGTACACATATCCGCGTTCCACCAGGTCCAGGAACGACATCTGCGAGATGCGCCGGCAGTGTGTGTCGTTGCTGGCGTACTCCATCGACCAGTCGATCGAAAGGCCCAGTTTTATCCATAGGGCCTTGTACGTGCTCTCATCCTCTTCGGTGAGCAGCGTGCACAGTTCCACGAAGTTGAGCCGTGAAATTTCTTCGATCGCGTCCTTCTTGCCTTTGTCACGGCGAGGCTTCCAGTCCGGGTCGTAGGGCAGATTCGCGTTCGGTCGTACGCCGAATACAGTCTGGACACGGCGCTCGGTAGGCAGCCCGTTGTCGTCCCATCCCATCGGGTAGGCGATGTTCATGCCCCGCATGCGCTGGTAGCGAACCAGGAGATCCTGATGGGTGAAGCTGAACACGTGGCCGAGGTGCAGCGATCCCGAAGCCGTCAGCGGGGGGGAATCGACGACGAAGGACTCTTCGCGACCCCTCGAAGGATCCCAGTGGTAGATCTGCTTGCGGTCCCAGACCTCGCCCCACGCGGCCTCCGATTTGACGTAGTCGTACTTCTGCGGGATCTCGCTCATATCTGCCTTCTCCAGCGGGGGAAACTCGGTGGCTACCAGAGGGTCCAGTGACCGCTCGCGCGCACGTACAGGCCCAGGGCGATGTTCGTGACCGCGTGCGCGGTCATGCATGATACGAGGTCCTTGCGCACGATCCAGAGGCCACACATGAGCAGGCCGTAGGCGAATGCAGCCAGCCATTCCGCCTCGGTGTGGCCAAGTGTAAACAGGAGCGTCGAGATTCCGATCGCCACCCAGGTCCAGGCCCCGGGATCGAGTGTCCTGATCGAGTCGTGGTCGAGAGCCTGAGCGAAGGCATCTTTGCGTCCCGCGCGGCGAAGTCGGTCCCACTGGGTGGCAACACCCAGCACATAGCCTCGCAGGAAGAGTTCTTCGAAAAGCGGTGGGAGCGTCGCGGCGACCAGCAGACGCAGAGCCCAGCTGCGCTCATCCCAGGGCTCACCGCCAGCGCCGACAAACGGCATCAGCAGGGCGATCCAGAGGACGGTTCCGATCAATCCCGCCGCGAATCCGATACCGATCGAACCCAGAGTTGCTCCGGCCCTCGAGATCGGGGCGTAGCGCCGCCAGCCCCAGACCAGAGCCCCACCGCACAGGATCAGGCGCAGCAGGTAGATGATTTCGCGCTGCGATCCATCGCCGAGCACCACTCCGGGCAGCACGTACATCAAGTACGGCAACAAGTAGGGCAGTAGCAGGTCTCGATTGTTGTCGGGTCTTTCCACGAGGTGGGTTACTCTACCGTCCTTGCCCCGCGCGGTCCCGCGGAGTTTCCCTTGGACGAGATCCTCTGTCGTCTGGCGCTGCGCAACGCGCCGGGTCTGGCACGCGCGCGATCGAGTCAGTTGATCCGGCACTTCGGGAGCGCTCGGAGCTTGATGTCGCGCTCTCGTCGCGCCCTCGAGTCTTCTCTCTCCCCCGGAATCGCGGCCCCGTTGCTCGGATCCGCCCTCGACGCAGCCCGGCGCCAGCTCTCGCTTGCGAACAGTCTCGGGCTCGGCGTGTTGCTTCCAGAAGATCCGGCCTATCCCGGGACACTGCGGGGTATCCCGGACGAACCGCTGCTCCTCTTTGTCCGCGGATCGCTGCCGGATGGCCCCTCCCTGGCGGTCGTGGGCTCGCGCCGTCCTTCTGCGCGGGGGCGCGCGACCGCGCACGGCTTCGCCCGCGAAGCCTCCGCTGCGGGCGCGGTGGTGATCAGCGGTCTGGCGTTTGGCGTCGACGCAGCCGCCCACGAAGGCGCGCTGGCGGCCAGTGGCAAGACGGTCGCCGTTCTCGCTTCCGGGCTCGACGGGCCCACGCCCAGGGCCAATCGGCGACTCGCCCAGCGCATACTCGATTCGGGCGGAGCCTGGGTTTCCGAGCATCCTCCGGGCACCGCCGCGCTCCCCTTCCATTTCCCGGAACGGAATCGCCTGATCAGCGGCCTGGCGAGTCACGCCCTGATCATCGAGGCCCGCGAGCGCAGCGGATCGCTCTGGACCGCGCGGCACGCTCTGGAGCAGGGCCGAGAGGTGTTGACCGTTCCCGGGCCCATCGACACAGAGCAGTGCCGGGGCTCCAACGGGCTGTTGCGCGACGGCGCCACGCCGATTCTCGACTCGCACGATCTGCTCTTCGCCGTGCTCGGCCTCGCACCGGGTGAAGTCTCCGTTTCCGGGACCCGAAAAGTCCGCCTGCCCGATGGAGCCTCGGCCGAAATCCTCGCCCTGGTCGACGCGCTGGAGGATGGACCTCGGGATCTGGACGACCTGGGGCGGGCGTCGGGCCTGACGGCGCCCGCGCTGGCCGGAGAGCTCCTGGAACTCGAACTCGCGGGCGTGATTCGCAGGCAGGGCAGGCGGATCTCGCTTTGCAGGGTCTGAGCGCCGCCTGCGACGCGAGCCCGCGCTATCCTCCGCGGCTTCCATGGAAGAACGTATTCAGGTCATCGGAGGAGGGCTGGCGGGATGCGAGGCGGCCTGGCAGATGGCGCGTCGCGGGGTCGACGTGCGCCTGCACGAAATGCGCCCCCAGCGGTCTTCGCCCGCGCACTCCAGCGAGCACCTGGCCGAGTTGGTCTGCTCGAACAGTCTGCGCTCCGATCAGATCGGAAACGCTGTGGGTCTGCTACACGAGGAACTCCGCCGCCTCGATTCGCTCGTACTCGCTGCAGCGGATGCGACTCGGGTTCCCGCCGGACGCGCACTGGCGGTCGATCGCGAGCGGTTCTCGAGCTTGATCACGGACAAGATCGAAGCCGAGCCCCGCATCGAAATCGTGCGCTCGGAGGTCACCCAACTCCCAGAGGGTCTCGCGCTCGTTGCTACGGGTCCGCTCACCTCGGACGCTCTGGCCCAGGAGATCGGCAAGCTCGCCGGTGACTCCCTGTATTTCTACGATTCGATCTCGCCCACGGTCTACGAGGACAGCCTCGACATGAAGGTCCTGTTTAGCGCGTCGCGCTACGAAGACGGAGAAGGGGACTATCTGAACATTCCCCTGAATCGCGATGAGTACCATCGCTTGATCGACGAGGTATTGCAGGCCGAGAAGAACCCGCTGCGGGACTTCGAGAAGGCGATCTATTTCGAGGCGTGTCTGCCGATCGAGGTCATGGCGGAACGCGGACGCGACACGCTGGCCTACGGTCCGATGAAACCCGTGGGCCTGATCGATCCGCGCACCGGGCGACGACCACACGCCGTGATCCAGTTGCGCAGGGAAGACGAGAAAGGCTCTCTGTACAATCTGGTGGGCTTCCAGACGAAGCTGACGATCTCCGAGCAACAACGAGTGTTCCGCATGCTGCCGGGCATGGAGAAAGCCGTGTTCGCCCGCTACGGGTCGGCGCATCGCAACACCTACCTCTGCGCTCCTGAACTGCTCGACGAGCGTCTCCAGATGCGCAAGCGAGACGGACTCCATTTCGCCGGGCAGATCGCCGGAGTGGAAGGCTATGTCGAGTCGGCTGCTCTAGGTTTGCTCGCGGGGGTTTATCTGGCATTTCGCGCGCGGGGCAAGGAGTCGCCGCTGGCGCCGATCACCAGCGGGATCGGTGCGCTGAGTCGCCACTTGCGGGAAAGTCGGTCGAAGAGCTTCCAGCCGATGAATATCAACTTCGGCTTGTTTCCCCCACTTGAAGAATTGGGCAGGCTCTCGCGCAAGGATCGCAATGCGAAGCTCGTTGCGCGCGCGCTCGAAGACCTTCAAACCTGGTCGGAACGGGTGCGCCCGGAGGCCGTGTGACGACTGCGGACGAAAGAGCACTGGAGGGCTTCGCCCGCTACCTGACGAGCGAACGCGGTTATTCGGATCACACGCTGCGCGCGTACGGGAGCGAGGTCAGGCGCTTCGCGGACAGTGAAGAGTGCAAGCGCTGTGGCGGACTCGATCAAACCGATGCGCTGGCGCTGCGGGCCTATCTGGCCGGATTTCACAAACAACACAAGCCGTCGACCCGCAATCGGCGGCTTGCGTCACTGCGCGCGTTCTTTCGCTATCGGGTTCGAGTGAAGGCCATCCCGGTCGATCCCAGCGAGGGCCTGCCGGGTCCGAGGTCCGAGCGTCGCCTGCCCTCACCGCTCAGCGCCGAAGAGTGCGAACAGCTCATCGAGGCTCCCGAGACTCATCGCACTCCCCGGCTGGAGGCCCGCGATCTGGCGATGTTCGAACTCCTGTACGGAACCGGTCTGCGCGTGGGCGAACTCGTGAGCCTGGATGTGCGCGATCTGGATCGCTATCGGCGTGAACTGAGCGTGCGAGGTAAAGGCAATAAGGAACGCGTCGTGCCTGTTCCCGCGAGCGCGTTTGACGCGATCTCCTCCTATCTCGAGGGCCGGAAGGAGGCGGGATTGCTCGGTCAACCCCTCTTCGAGAATGCGCGGGGCAAACGCCTGACGGACCGGGGGGTGCGGCACCTCCTGCGCCGACGTCTACTCGAAGCCGGTATCCTGCGCTCAGCCAGCCCGCACACCCTGCGTCACAGCTACGCCACCCACTTGCTCGATGCGCAGGTCGACCTGAGGGCGATCCAGGAATTGCTGGGCCACGAGCGCCTGGCGACAACTCAACGCTATACCCAGGTCTCTGCAGAGCGGCTCGCGGCCGTGTACCGTCAGTCCCACCCACGGGCTCGGATCCGCTCGAGCCCGTCCAAATCCCCCAGCGAGGAGTGAATCGATCTTGAAGCCCCAGATTCGAAGTACGACCGTACTGGCCGTCCGACGCGATCGGCGAGTGGTGCTGGCCGGCGACGGTCAAGTGACGATGGGAGAGAGTGTCGTCAAGACGGGCGCCCGCAAGATCCAGAAGTTGCGAGGCGGCTCGGTATTGGCCGGTTTCGCGGGTTCGACGGCCGACGCGATCGCGCTCGTCGAGCGTTTCGAGGCCAAGCTCGAATCCTACGGCGGCGTTCTGCGCCGTTCCGCTGTCGAACTGGCCAAAGACTGGCGCACCGACCGTATGCTGCGTCGGCTCGAAGCGCTCATGATCGTCGCGGACGAAGCCGAGACCCTGCTTCTGTCGGGAACGGGCGACGTGATCGAGTCAGACGACGGCATCGTAGCCATCGGTTCCGGAGGCAACTACGCGCTGGCTGCTGCGCGCGCACTCTCTTCCGCCACTGAACTCTCGGCTCGTGAGATCGCCGAGCGATCGATGAAGGTGGCGGCCGACATCTGCATTTATACGAACAACCAGATCACGATCGAGGAACTCGGCGCGTGAGTGTCAATTTTACCCCCCGCGAAGTCGTTTCGGAACTCGACCGGTTCATCATCGGTCAGCTGGCTGCCAAACGGGCCGTCGCGATCGCCCTGCGCAATCGCTGGCGGCGTCAGCAGGTGACCGGCGATCTGCGCGAGGAAATTCACCCCAAGAACATCCTGATGATCGGCCCGACGGGCGTCGGCAAGACGGAGATCGCTCGGCGCCTCGCGAAGCTTGCGCGTGCCCCCTTCGTGAAGGTGGAGGCGTCGAAGTTCACCGAAGTGGGCTATGTCGGCCGGGATGTCGAGTCGATCGTGCGCGATCTGACCGAGGTCGGCATCAAGCTAGTGCGAGAAGAGGAAAAGAAGAAGGTCGAGGCTTCAGCGGAGCGCATCGCCGAAGAGCGCTTGCTCGACGCGTTGTACCCCAACCCGGATGGCGGCGACGCGGCGGGCAGGGAGGACAGCACGCGCGAGCGCTTGCGAGAGAAGCTCCGGGCCGGAGAACTCGAAGATCGCGAGGTCGAAATCGAAGTCCCGGAACGCACCTCGACCACCATGGAGATATTCTCGCCGCAAGGCACGGAGGAGATGGGTTTCTCACTGAAGGATTTCATGGGAAACCTCGGTTCGAAGCGCACGCGAGTTCGCCGCGCCAAGGTATCCCAGGCGCGCGAGAGTTTGATCGAAGAAGAAGCGCACCGCCTCATCGATGAGGATGCAGTGCGCGAGCGCGCGATCGAGCGTGTCGAGGACTCTGGAATCGTCTTCATCGATGAGATCGACAAGATCGCCAGGCGTGAAACCCAGGGCACCGACGTTTCGCGCGAAGGCGTTCAGCGAGATTTGCTACCGGTGATCGAGGGTTGCTCGGTCCAGACCAAGCACGGGTCGGTGCGCACCGACAACGTGCTCTTCGTGGCCGCCGGCGCATTCCATGTCTCGCGTCCTTCAGATCTGATTCCGGAGCTTCAGGGGCGCTTTCCCATCCGCGTCGAACTCGAAAGCCTCGACGATGCGGCGTTTGTGCGGATTCTCCTGGAACCGCACAATGCCCTGATCAAGCAATATCAAGCACTGTTGAGAACCGAGAACGTCGAGTTGGAGTTCAAGCCGGATGCCATCGAAGAGATCGCCCGGATTGCGGGCGAGGTGAATCGGACCACCGAAAACATCGGTGTTCGACGCCTCCATACGGTGCTCGAACGGCTGCTGGACGATACGCTATTCGAGGCCCCAGACATGGGGGAGTGCAAACTGGTGTTTGACGCTCAGAAGGTGAAGGAGATCCTGGCGGAGATCGCGGGCGATAGCGATCTGTCCCGCTTCGTGTTGTAGACCATGGAAAAGACGATCGAAAAGGCTCGTGTTCTCGTCGAGGCGCTTCCCTACATCCGGGCGTTCTACGACAAGACTCTCGTCATCAAATACGGCGGGGCGGCGATGGTCGACGAGAAACTGAAGGCCTCCTTCGCGACCGACGTGACCTTGCTGCGCTACATCGGTCTGCGGCCGGTCATCGTGCACGGCGGTGGGCCGCAGATCGGTCGCATGCTCAAACGCCTGGACATCGAAACCCGCTTCGTCGATGGGATGCGGGTCACGGACCAACAGACCATGGAGGTGGTCGAGATGGTCCTGGGTGGGCATGTCAACGCCGAGATCGTCTCGCTGATTGGCCGGGCCGGAGGCCAGGCCGTTGGACTGACGGGCAAGGATGGTGGGGGCTTCATGCGCGTCCGCAAACTCGATGGTCCACGCGGTGAGGATCTGGGTTGCGTGGGGACGCCCGAGCACATCGAGCCCGAGTTGATTTCGTCTATGACCCGGGACGGTGTGATTCCCGTGGTTGCTCCGATCGGCATTTCCGAATCGGGCGACACCTACAATGTGAATGCCGATATCGCGGCTTCCGGAATCGCGCAGGCGGTGTTGGCGGAGAAGTTGATTCTGCTCACCGACGTCGAGGGAGTGCTGAGTGCTGCCGGGGAGTTGCGCGCGCAGATGACATCGCTGGACGTCAGCGAAGCCATCGCGGATGGCTCCGTCAAAGGCGGTATGATCCCGAAACTAGAGTGTTGTGTCGACGCGCTCCAGAACGGTGTGACCTCAACACATATCATCGATGGGCGTGTATCCCACGCTTTGCTGCTGGAGATTTTTACCGACGTCGGAGTGGGGACCAAGCTTGTCCACAATCGCTGATAGGCCGGGGAGTTTCATCTCGATCGCCGACTGGTCGCGTTCGGATCTCGAGGCGATGCTGGCGCGGGCTGGGGAATTGAAGGAATTGCGCAGACGGCGTGAGCCGACCCGAACGCTCGAAGGCTGTTCCGTGATCCTCTACTTCGAGAAGCCGAGTCTGCGCACATTCGTCACTTTCGAGATCGGTGTGACGGAACTCGGCGCATTCCCGGTTCATCTCCCTCCCGGACAGGTGAAGATCGG
>JAAELY010000205.1 GCA_024226335.1 bacterium | reverse complement strand
GACATGGCGGATGTGTCACTCCATGTGCGCGGTGTGATTGAAATTCAGGATTCGGGGTGGTTCCCCGAACTCGATTTCGGTCACGCCGCAGTTGCTTGCGTGGTATTCGCGCCAGTCTTCTGGTTTGCCAAGGATCTGAGCGATGCCCAGGGCGGAGGCCGCACCGTGTGTGACGACCACAACGTAGCCGTCATGCTCGCGCGCGATACGCGTCACGCTCGCCACGAAACGATCGATCACCTGCGCGCGCGATTCCCCGCCCGGAGGAGTGAAGTCGCGATCCGCGGCCACCTTCTGAAAGAAATCCAGTTCTTCGAGCAGGACCTGATAGTGCTTTCCTTCGAGTTCGCCGATGCACCACTCGGCGAGTCCCGCGTCGTGAATCGGGTCGGCACCCAGGGATCGGCCGATCGCCTCGGCCGTGTGGCGAGCGCGTTCCAGAGGACTGGTGTATAGAGCGCTGCAATTCGGGAATTCGTCACGGACGAAGTCGGCCACTTGTCGTGCCTGGATCCGGCCCAGTTCGGTGAGTGGGCTGTCGGTCGATCCGTGCCAGACGGCACTCGAATTCGCCTCGATGTGACCGTGGCGGACCACGACGAGTCGCGTTGGGTTTTCCGTATTGCTCACTCGAACTCCAATCTCGCGGTCTTCGAGATCTGTCCGGCGAACACCGCGGGGTCCGTCGTCGGCGCGTCACACACGCGGTTCTCACAAACATAGGCGGTCACCGCACCTCCCTGGGCCTTCTTGTCGCGGACCAATGGAACCACGCCGGCGTGGGCTTCGAGGTCGGCACCTTGTCGGACGATCGAGACGATCCTGCTCGGCAGATAGTGATTTCGCAGCGGGGCGAGCATGGCTGAAGGATCTGCTCCGGAAGAGGGGGCGACGATCACGATTTCCTTGGTGGTTTCGGTCTGGTAGTCCACGGCCAGAAGCATCTCCGCGATCGAGGTCGGTCGTTGCGTCAGAGCATCGTAATAGGCGGAGAAGAGCAGCGAGGCGGACTCGATATAAGCGATGTTCTGGGTGTACTCCGAGAGGCGCAGCAGGTTGAGTGCGGCCACGCCATTGCCGGCCGGTAGCGCGCCATCCCTGGACGGTTTTTCGCGAGCGATCAGGCTCTCGTGATCATTGGCGCTGCGGAAATACCCTCCGCCGATATCGTCGTGGTAGTGCTCGTCGAGTGTCGACTGGAGTCGTTCGGCCGCACGGATCCAGCGGGGATCGGGAGCTGCTTCGTAGAGGTCGAGAAAGGCTGCGATCGCGAACGAGTAGTCCTCGAGGAAGGCGGGACCCCGGGCGCGGGTGCCGCGCAGGACACGGCGCAGTCGGTTCTCCTGCAGTCCGTGATCCAGGATCAACTCGGCGGCTCGAACCGCGTGCCGTGTGTACGAAGCTTCCCCAAGAACGAAGCCCGCACGAGCGAACGACGAGATCATCAATCCGTTCCATCCGACCAGGATCTTGTCGTCGCGCAACGGTGCCGGTCGTTTCGAACGCGCGGCGTAGAGTTTTGCCCGGGCATCGACGAGTTGAGATCGCACGCTGTCCGGGGATGCACCTAGATCCTTGGCGACTCTGGCCAGTTCGCGCCAGTGATGCAGGATGTTCCGACCCTCGAAGTTGCCCGCTTCCGTCACTCCGTAGTAGGCGCCAAAGGTCTGCGCCAGTTCCTGGCCAAGTACGGCGTCGAGTTCGGCCGGAGTCCAGGTGTAGAAATAGCCCTCCTCCGTCTCTCCGCTCGGGCCGATGCTGTCCGCGTCGCTGGCTGAGTAGAAACCACCCTCTGGAGAGGTCATTTCGCGAATTACGTAGTCCAAAGTCTCGCGCACGATGCGTTCGTACTCGGGACGACCTGTGACCTGAAACGCTTCGAGATAGGCGAGCGAGAGTTGTGCGTTGTCGTACAGCATCTTTTCGAAGTGCGGCACAAGCCAGCGGACTTCGGTGGAGTAGCGATGGAAACCGCCACCGACATGGTCGTAGATGCCGCCCGCCGCCATCTTGTCGAGCGCGAGCGTCGCCATATCGAGGGCGCGCGAGTCCCCCGTGCGACGCTGGTAGCGAAGCAGGAAGCGAATCGGCAATCGAGACGGGAACTTCGTCTGCCGGCCGACTCCTCCCCAGGTCGGATCGGCGACTCGTGCGTAACGGTCCGCAGCCAGGCGCATGACGTCCGCACCGGGG
>JAAELY010000204.1 GCA_024226335.1 bacterium | reverse complement strand
TCTCACGCCTCTGCTGATCTGCCGACGACCCTCGCCGAGTGCCATACACGGCTGCAGCAGTTGGCTGCGGACAACGCTGTGCTGCGGGTCGTCAACACGCAGCGACAAGCCTCGATCGACCAACAGCAAACTACGATCGATCAGCAGCAAGCCACGATCAACGAACAGCAGACGACGATCGACGAACAGCAGGCCGTGCTGCAATCCCTGCAACGCGACCTGGCGTTGATGAAGCGGATGTTGTTCGGTCAACGGCGTGAGCGCTTTGAAGATCCACGTCAGGGCCTGTTGTTCGAGTCGGCCGAAGTCGGCCCGCCCGAGCAGGACGGCCAGGCGAAGGAAGACGACAACGAAGAAGACTGTGACCCCTCGAAGGGCGACGAAGGCCCGTCGCCCACGCGTCGTCGGGGGCGAGTTCGCCGTGTGATTCCCGAGAGCCTGCCTCGCAAGAAGCGTGTTCACAAACTGACCGACGCCCAGATCCCCGAGCACCTGCAAGGCGTGGCGGGACGGCGGTTTCTGAAAAAGGTCGGCGAGTATGTCGAGTGGGAACCACCTCGGTTGACGGTCATCGAAGAATACGCCGAAACGTTGGCGATCGACAATGCCGACGCAACGGAAACGACCATGCTTTCCGCGGAACGTGCATCGCGGATCCTGAACTGCTTGGCGGGTCCTTCGTTGCTGGCCGGTTTGGCGGTGAACCGTTTCGCGGACCATCTGCCCTACTACCGGCTGGAGGAGATTCTCCAGCGGAGCCAGCTGGTGATCGACCGCAGCACCCAATGCCGCTGGATGATCCGTCTGGCGAACGAGCTGACTCCGCTGGTCGAT
>JAAELY010000203.1 GCA_024226335.1 bacterium | reverse complement strand
TACATGGCTCGGAGCCGGTTACGAGCGATCTAGGGTGGGGCGCATGCACCGTACCCGATCCCGACGAAGTTTGCCGAGCTGCCCATCGGGGTGCCGAGGTGCGCGGGACGCGGTCGTCCGGCACGGCTTTTACACGACGAGGCACGGGCGGCGACGCCGATACAGGTGCGGAGGATGTGGCTGCACGTTCAGTTCGACGACGGGCACGGCCTATCAGCGCCTCCAGCATGCCGCGCGGAAGTTTGACCGCGTGGCTGCGTCCCCGGGACCTACACCATCAAGCTCCAACACCGCCGACAATGCATCCACTCGATCGAGGCCGACCTCGTGACCGGGCCGAATGCCGTCACGCTGACGATTCCGCAGCTGCACGACGTACGGGTGCTTTGCCCGGATCTCGAGCTCGGTACGCGCGTCCAGCTCGAACGTATGAGATCCGAAGTCGGTGACGTCACCTTGGAGCAAAGAGTCGGCGAATCCCGCAGGGTCACGTTCCCTGACGTTGTTGCCGGTCGCTACCGGCTCCGGGCGCGCGGATCAGGAAGCATCAAGATGGAGCTCGACGTGCCCTGCGGCGAGGTGGTCATTCAGAGAGAATGACGCGTAGCAGCGACCGCCCACAGCTCTCGCAGACCTCGCGCTCGACCTTCCCCTCCCCGAGGTCGAGGCCCTTGCTCAGGATGTTCTTGATCTCCAGGTAGAAGTCCTCGCCACCCACCTCAAGCGACACCGGGCTTCCCAAAAACGCAAAGCCCTGCCCAAGCGCGAATAGCGGCAGGTCACCACCGCTCCTCGTCGCCTGACTGCTCCGGCTCCCCGCGAATCGCTTCGCGGGGAGTGAGATTCGCCATGTCTCGTGCGTGTAGCCCCGGTAGTGCGCGCGGGCGTTTGCGCTCGGCCGCCCCATCGCGGCTGCGATCGACAACGTCGATTCACGCCTTCGTCTTTCTTTCAGCGAAGGGCCTGCACATATCCATCGCTATAGCGATCGGCCACAAGAACATTGAGAGGGCGCATGCAATCGCGTGCACCTTCCAGCGCCGCGCCCCATGTAACGCACGGACCTCCTCTATCTCTCCGCAAACGGCCAAGTCCGCAGCCCAGTAGAAGACCCCAAGAAGACCGTAGATGGCCGCATCCTGCACGATCGCCATAGTTGCATCCCTATCGACTCTGTTGAACTGCAGCTCCGTTCTCTATCCGTACATCGATCGTAGATCCGCCTTCCACGTGGACGACCCCAAGCCACGAATTCGGGCACGTGGGTCGCCAGCAGCGACCGGGCGTGGCGTGAGACCCCTTGGAACTCCTATCCGC
>JAAELY010000202.1 GCA_024226335.1 bacterium | reverse complement strand
GTTCGACGTCAACGATTCCGTGTATGTCAGACGCAAGAGCGGCGATGAGCGATGAGTGGAGACGACAGAAAGTTGTTTGGCAGATTCCACGGCCTAGTCTTGCTTGCCCTTGCCTTCTTCTTGACCTCCATTGCAGGAGGCTTTATCGCTTCCGTTTATCAATACAGAGCATGGGAGTTTCGCAACCAGGCATCACGGCTGGCGGCTGACCGATCGGTAGCCACCTCCATTTTTGAAGAGATCAGCAGCCTTATGGATAAAAGGCTGTTCAGAATGCGCCGTTACCTGTGGAGATTGAAGCGGGAGGAGTTTGACGCCCAAAGGATTGAGAATCGGAGGGATCTGTACCAGGAGGTCCTGGTACAGCGGAACGAGAGCTTGAACCGCAACCTCGCAATGGTACAGCAGTATTTCGGGGACACCATTAGGATTGAATATGAGGAATTCATCAATAAGGAGTTTGTGATGCTGGCCGAGAGGCTAGATCTCGTTTACAAAGCAAGGAAAGAAGGGCGACAAGTCCCAGCTGAGGAGCTTGAAGAACTTGAGGGAAGAATCGGAAAACTAAGCGGAGTGGTATACAAGCTTAACCTACGAATGCTAGAAAACATCCAAAAAGGCCAAATCGGGCTCAAGAAAACGAAGATAACAATACGGCGAAAGCCTCGGGGGCTCGAATGATCTGCAGGTCACCGGAAGGATTTCACACGAGGCGGAAACCGACATCGTTAGGCTGCGCGCTGGCAGCAGTGAGATCAGGACATGGACTCCGATGCGGTAGTATCGGTGCGGAAGAGGTCGAACCAGCAGCTCGAGGCGGACGCGCTGCGCGCGCCACTCAGCCGTTTCGTTATCCGACTTAGGAATTGGTCTTGCAGATCTTGAACCCGAAGAACAAATCGTTGCTGTATTCCCGATCAAGGTTTTTGATCCTGATGGAATCTCGAATGCCAAAAACGTTAACCCGGCGTGTTGCCGCAAATTAAGGAATCAAAATTGATACATCACGAGCGAACTCTCGATATCGACGCCACGCCCGACGCCCTATGGGCGGTTATCGGTCGCTTCATGCACATTGACGAGTTCGCACCGCTCGTAAGATCCGTGGATGCGCTCACGGACGGCGAAGACGGGATCGGGTCGAAACGGCGCTGCAATTTCGACGATGGTACCTCAGTGGTGGAGGAGGTGACCAAGTGGGAGGCCAATCGCAGGTATCGCGTTCGTTTGTCGGAAATGATAGCGATGCCTCTTCACGAAGCGCACGCGGAGCTGTCGGTCGAGCCGCTGGATAGCGGGCGAGCGAGAGTGAAGTGGGGCATGGATTATCGCGTGAAATTCGGTCCTTTCGGATGGTTATTGGGCCAAACCGTGATGAAATTGATGATGGGCAAGATCATCGACGGTAATCTGAAGGGTCTCGCCAACAAAGTTCGGTCGAACCGGACTGCAACTTCACAGGCGACCTAGGGGGACATTTCCAATCGGAGGGCAGCTTTTGTTTGGCACAAGGCGCGAAAGCAAGGCATCTAGCTCGAAACCTGAGACGGAGTCGTCGGATAACAAGGCGTTGCACCGGAGCGCGCTCGTCCTTCGGCTCTTCAACGTCTTCACCTTTGGTTACGTTTTTTGGTTGTTCCACGTTTACTCTCATTGGGCCGCGTGTCGGTGAACGCAACTGTTGGGTGGACGGAACCAGACGTTGCAACGCAGCAAGGCTGCGGGCCGCGAAGAAGGAAAACGTATGGCACGATTGAACACGCTCTCGCTGGTGCTCTTGTCTCTACTCTTGACGTTGGAAGCGTCTGGTCAAGCGCAGGACGACCCACGGAAAGCTCATGGGATCTTCACAGGCGAGCTAAAGTCTGTGCTTTACGTAAGCGATGTTGAAAAGAGCGCGCCTTTTTATCGCGATGTGCTCGGATTTGATTTCCAGGGCTTTGCCAACTCAGATGGGCACCCCTACTACGCAGAAATGGTTGCAGCGGGGGTGAAGTTCGGCCTGCATGAACCAACTTCGAGCGCGCAGGAGACCAAGATCGGGCAGCAACGCCTGTACTTCCGAATCAAGAATCTACACGCTCACCATTCTCGGGTGCGTGCTTGGGGGGGAGAGGCAGGTGAAATCAAGGCGACTGCTTGGATGGACATGTTCATCGTCCGCGATCCGGATGGGAACGAGATCGCATTCGCGGTCACCGACCCGGAGCGTCACTCCAGCAATCCATGGAACGCTGAGGAGCCCGCCACAGGGGAGCGTGGGAAAGCGCAGTGAGGCTTCAGGCGAAGGCGCCACCCAACACGTATGAGGCCCCCGGTTGTCAAGGGCTATATTTCCCCCAGGGCGATTTCGAGAATCGCCGGTAGCAGGAAGATCGACGTGAGAGAGGTACTCGGTTCTGCTTGAGTTTTGGCCAGGTGCAGGTCGTCTGCACCAAACATCACGAAACGTCGCAGGTCAAAAGGCTCGCGCCTCCTGAGCATGTACTATCTCGGCTTTGGAGGCGCAAAGGAAAGCCGGCCTCAGTCAGAGAAGTCCAAGTTCAGCGGGTTCTTGATAAACTTCGCGAGTTTTCAAAAAAATCGCGGCACAGTTGGGTCTTTGAGATGGACTGGCCGGTGGACGATGAGGATCGGCAGAAAGTGGTGAGGGATGAGCTAGTGCAGTTCGCAGTCGGTGGTCTAAGGAAGGCTGGTTTTCCACCATGGTTTTCGGACTCTGGACTAATGAAGCTCGCCCGGTCTGCAGGAGATGCGCATGCTCGAAAATACCTAGGGTCGATAGCTGGCGGCATATTCAGCACACTGCTGCAGCCCAGATGGCTCAGAGATCAGCAAGTGTCAATGAACCTTAGACGTTCCTATCGTGTCTACGATCGGGCGTCAGCATTGCTATCCGGTTTTGAGGATCCAGGAATTCGTGCGGCCGTAGCTAAACACGATAGACGACAACGCGAAGCCGCAAAACGACGACTTGGGAAAAGGAGAGATCGTTCGCACAACACCTAAATCGAGCGTACGGCTTGCGCCGACGCTCATTTCTGCCCGTTAGCGGCAAGAAGGTGACGTGATGCCCAAACGGGAGGTCCGCCTTGAGCCCTTCGACCCCGAGCTCCACTCGCAGAGACTTCGGGATTGGCTGCACCGACCGCACGTGGCTCGGTGGTGGGGAGATCCCCAGCTGGCGTTGGAGAGCTCGCTGCGGTGCTCACCAGAGAGCCACGCCGTCATCGTGGTGGGCGGAGCCCCTGTGGGCTATCTGTGTTGGCGGACGCCCCCTCAGAACGAGCTCGAGGCTGCTGGGCTGACTGACCTTCCCGAAGGCCTCGTGGACATCGACGTCTTCATCGGGGAACCGGAGTTTATGGGCCGCGGTGTCGGGCCGAGATCCCTCGGTTTGCTTCTGGCTCGCTGGCGGATGGATCCCTCCGTGACAGTTGCAGGCGTAGGCACATCGGTTTCTAACGAGCGTGCCATCCGGGCGTTCGAGAAGGCTGGCTTCCGCCGGTTTCGTGAGTTCCAGGATCCGGAGTTCGGCGGCTGCTGGTACATGGTCGTAGAAGTCCGTGATGCGACCTGATCGGACCGTCTACTGTTCACTCTCCGGTAGCCCTTCCAACTCCCCCAACTCGGCGAGCTGGCGCAGGCAGTCTCTCACTGCCTCATCGGACAGGGTCCGGAAGTCCCGGAGCTTCGCCTGCAGCATCTCTTCAAGCTCCAGGCGCCTGCGGAGGGCTACACGACCACTTCTCCGCCGATTTCCCAACCTTCGGCGCCTTCGAAGCGCCCAGAGGCGGGATCCGCCGCCGTTCGGGGCGTTCTTCGCCGCTTCTGCCCGGCGAGTCCAACCCCCGGCGCGTCCTTGCGATGGGAACTGGGTTTTTCCGCGGTCCGGGCGCTTCTGGCGGCAGGGAGCGGGATTCCCAGGGGATCCTATCCGTGATCTCCCCTCGGTCGACGGCGCCCGACTCCAGGATGGTGATCGGCCGCGTGGGCGGCGACGGTGGCCGGGGTGGCGCCGGAGAGCAGGTGAATGCCGTCGGATGCGTCGATCGCCCTGATGATAGACTACGGCACCAGCTGGCTCGGTCACCGGCTCAGGATGCCGAAAAGCTGATCGAAGGAGCTTTCAAGATGACACTGACCCTCGAGTTGCCCCGAGAGCTGGAGCGGAAGCTGAGCGCCGAGGCCAGGCGCCTAGGTCTACCGCTCGAGCAGGTCGCCTTGCGCCGCCTGGATGCGGCGTCCGCTTCGACCGAAGCCAGCCCCAGAGACGGCGCGGAGCTCGTCGCCTATTGGCGCCGCGAAGGCGTCATCGGCTCACGCCCCGACATCGAGGACAGCCAGGCTCACGCCCGAGAGATTCGCCGGCGGGCCGAACGGCGCGCGCGCAGCTAGGCACCGGCGTGCTTCTGCTCGATACTGACATCCTGGTCGATATTCAGCGCGGGTATCAGCCCGCTGTGGACTGGTTCACCCAACTGCACGAGCTGCCGTCGGTACCTGGCTATGTCGTCATGGAGATGATCCAGGACGCAGAGAACAAGCTCCAGGTGCTGAGAGCCCTGAAACTGACCCGCCCTTTGCCAGTCGCGTGGCCTTCCGCAGCCGACTGCGACCGAGCCCTCTCCGATTTTCAGGCATTTCACCTGTCCCACAGCCTCGGCCTGCTCGATTCCCTGATCGGCGCTTGTGCGGTCGGCCGGTCTGCGACCCTGTGTACGTACAACGTGAAGCACTACCGAGTCATCAAGTCTTTGAAGACCGAGCAGCCGTATCCCCGCTGACCCGATCAGCCGTCTACTCCCCGTCCTCCGGCACCTCCTCCAGCTCCCCCATCTCGGCGAGCTGGCGCAGACAGTCTTTCACCTCCTCGTCCGACAGGGTCCGCAGGTCCCGCAGCTTCGCCTGCAGCATTTCTTCCAGCTCGGGACGCCTGCGGATGGCGGCGCCGAGGAGCTGCATGCGTTGCTTTTCGGTCTCCGGGAATTCCCAGGGCTGGACGTTCATCAGGAAGACGTGCTGTTGCATGCGGGCGGTGGCCCGGGTCCGGCGGTGGGAGCGGTGGCGCTCGACGGTGTTGGCGAGCTTGGCGCGCAGGCGGTCGGCGGTGGCTTCGGGATCGTCGCCGGCGGCGCGGAGGTCTTCTTCGATCTCTGCCTCGGGGGCTTCCATGATCGAGTCGACGATGCCGCCGAGAACGCGATCGAGCTCCAGACGGTGGTTACGCTTCTCAGTGGCCATGGCTGTCTCCCGGCTCTGGGTCCCGCAGGCGGACGGCGAAACGCCGTACCCTGCGGACGGCGGCGCGGAGGTCCTTCTCCGATATGCCGTACCGCCGCCGGATCTCGGGACCCTTACATCCTAACGCCCAACCGGCGAGGACGGCGCTCGCCGCCGGATCGCCGGCGAAGGCCTGCCGGATCTTGCGCAGGAGGTCCCGGGCGATCGCCGCGGCCTGTGGACTGGGCTGGCGAGAGCGCAGTAAGACGTCTTTGGACGACGGTTTCAGCTCCTCCAGAGACACGGTGGG
>JAAELY010000201.1 GCA_024226335.1 bacterium | reverse complement strand
GTGCGCGGCGTCGGCGAGACGCCGATCGTGGCACCCCTGGCCGCTGTCGCAAACGCGCTTCACAACGCTACGGGCGCGCGCCTGCGGGATCTCCCCATGTCGCCGCCGCGCGTACTCGATGCCATCGACTCCGTTCGTTAGTCCGGTGGCGCTCGCGGAATTCCCTCTCGGCTTGCAACGCTTCACGGAGGGGCAACAGAGTATCGAGATCGAGGCGCGAAATGTCCGGGAACTGATCGAGGCGCTGGAACGGCGCTTCCCAGAACTCGGCGATCGCCTGCGCTCGGGCCTGGCCGTCGCGATCGACGGCGATATCCACAACGATCCCTACCTGGAGCCCCTCGGCCGCGACAGCGAAGTAATCTTTCTGTCGTCGATCTCCGGCGGTTGAGCGAGCCGGGAGTCTGACCCAGGCTCCTAGATCAACCCGTCGTACGAGCCGCCGTCGAGTTGCAGATTCTGGCCGCTGATGTAACCCGCCTGGACGCTGCAAAGATAAGCACAGGCATCGCCGACCTCTTCTGGACGTCCAAGCCGATGCGCCGCGATCGTGCCACGCATTTCTTCGTACGCCTGTTCAATCGTGATACCTGCGGTCTTCGCGCGCATCTCGGCCATGAACTTCTGACGGTCGGTGTCGATGCGCTCGGGCAAGATATTGTTGATCGTGACATTGGATGCAGCGACCTGTTTCGAAAGCGCCTTCGAGAGCGACGTGAGTCCGGAGCGCGCACCCGTCGATAGCCCCATGAACGGATGCGGCGACTTCACCATGGCAGAGGTGATGTTCACGATTCGTCCGAAACTGCGTTGCACCATTCCGTCCAGAACTGCACGAATCATCAAAGTGGGCGCGAGCATATTTGCATCCAGCGCGGCGATCCAGGTTTCGCGATCCCAGTCCTGAAAACGACCCGGTGGCGGACCGCCGTTGTTATTCACGAGTATGTCGGGCTCGGGACACGCGGCGACCAGCGCATCTCGGGTCGCTTCCAAAGCGATATCCCCAGCGACGCTGTCGACCTTGGCCCCACCCGCTGCGCGAATCTCCGCGACGGCCCTGGAGAGCGAGTCCTCATCGCGTCCGTTCAAAATGACCTCTGCTCCCTCACGCGAGAGCGAGAGCGCGCAGGCCTTTCCCAGTCCGCGGCTCGAAGCGCAGACGATTGCCTTCCGGCCGCTGATTCCCAGGTCCATTCCCTGCCCCGACTACATCTTGAAGTTGTGACACAAACTTACTCTGTCGTATAATCGCGGAGGCGCGCCTCGTCAAGCGGGGCGGAAGAGGTTTGATTTCAAAATATGAGCACGGCGAGCGATACGGGAGTTTCTGCAGAATCGAGGAACACCCGGCAGAATATTCTCGACGCCGCGCTCGAAATCTTCGCCGAGCGCGGCTTCGACGGTGCAAAGACCCGCGATATCGCAGAGCGAGCGGGCGCAAACCTGGGCCTGATCAAGTACTACTTCGACACGAAGGAAAATCTCTGGAAGACGGCGGTTGATCTTGCCTTCACCCAGTTGTCGAAAGCCTTTGGCTCCACGGCCCGCAGCGCAGCCGCGGGCTGCGAGCGCGACCAACTAGAAGACATGACGAGGCGTCTCGTGCATTTCGCGGCGGCTCATCCCCACTTCATCCAGTTGATGAACGACGAAGGAAAACGCCCGGGTCCGCGCATGCGCTGGCTGGTCCAGAGGCACGTCAAGCCGCTCTACCGGGATTTCTCCGAGAGGCTCGAACGCCTGCAGAAACTCGGCATCGCACCGATGCTACCGGCTCCGAGCTTTCACTATATCCTGGTCGGAGCGGCCTGCCTGATCTTCAGCCAGGCCGCAGAGTGCGAGGAAGTCAGCGGAGTCGACCCGACCCGGCCCGAAGTGGTCAAAGAGCACGCAGATGCTCTCGTGCAACTCTTGCTCGGGCGTCGCTGAACAGGAAAGAGGGGAAAGACGGAATGAGCGCGTTTTCATATTCCGATTCGGACCTGCCGATTCGCGCCGACCTTCCCGAGGCCTACCGCTTTGCCTGGAAGGAGGTCTCCCGCGCGGGTTGCTGGTGGACGGGTGCGGAGCGAATCGCGATCGCACGCGAGGTTCGCAATGCCAGGGATTGCAGGCTGTGCGCCGATCGCAAGGAGGCCGTCTCTCCGTTCGCCGTCGACGGCCAGCACGATCACTCCGACGGTTTGCCCGACCCGGCCATCGATACGGTTCACCGACTCGTCTCCGATGCCTCCCGGCTCACGAAGTCCTGGCTTGAAAAATTGCATGCTTCGGGGGTGTCGGACGGACACTACGTGGAGTTACTCGGAATCGTGGTCGCGGTGCAGAGCGTCGATGCCTTCGGCCGCGCGCTCGGTCTGGCACTCGAGCCCCTGCCCGAAGCGACACCGGGCCTGCCCTCGGGCTATCGCCCGGACCAGCTACAGACCGGTGATGGCTGGGTCCCGATGTTGCGAGGAACAGCTGCCGGAACAGCGGAAGCGGACCTCTTCGACGGACGTCAGGGACCCAATGTGATTCGCGCCATGAGTCTGGTACCCGACGCGGTTCGCTTGCTCAAGATCCTGTCAGCTGCGCAGTACATGAAGGACTTCGAGGTCGCCGATCCGGCCGCGGACCCGGGGCGCGCACTGACACGGCCGCAGATCGAACTCGTTGCGGGAAGGGTTGCCGCTCTCAATGAGTGCTTCTACTGAACCTCCGCACACTCCATGCTGCTCCGTGCGAGCAGCGAGATTGCTGGTAGCAAGGTTGATCTGCGTGCAGTCACGGAGGGAACTGCCGTCGAATCGGGCGTACCCGGAGAGCGCGTACTCATCGACTTCATCGACGCAGCCATGGGCACGGGCGATGCAGATCTCGCGGACGCGCGCGCTGCGGTCCGTCGAGAACTGGGCGTCGAAGCTCTCGTCGACGCCGCCGCGGTGCTCGGCAACTTCGAACGCATGGTGCGCATCGCGGACGGAACAGGTATTCCGCTCGACGACAAGGTCGCCATGATGTCCGTCGATATGCGCGAGGAACTCGGGATCGACGACTTCGGCTCCGCTTCCGAAACACCACCGGTCACGGGGCTGAAGCGACTCGTAGCCCGCGCGCTTCAACCGGTCCTGGTTCCGGTCATGCGCTTCATGGTCAGAAAGATGTCGAAGCCGTAGCGCCTTTTCGCTTCTCGAATTCATCGAGCTGTTTGAGGGCCACGTTGGGGCGCACGATCGAATAGAGGGCGGGAACGATCGTGATCGCGCCAACCATATTGATCACCATCAAAACCGTCAGCAACTGGGCCATTTCCGACTGGAAGCGCAGACTCGAAAAGCCCCAGAAGAAGATACCGCCCACCACCGTGGTAGCGGTGAAGGTCACGGCCATTCCGGTCGTTCGGATCGCGCGACGTATCGCCTCGTCGATGTCCCCACACAAGGCAGTCTCCTGGCGGATGCGATCGACGATGTAGATCGCGTAGTCGACACCGATTCCTACACCCACCGCCTGAACAGGCAGAGTGTTCACGTTCAGCCCCAGGCCGTTGACCGCCAT
>JAAELY010000200.1 GCA_024226335.1 bacterium | reverse complement strand
CGCTGACCCCGTCAGCCCGCTGTTGAGCCCCGAGCTGATCTTTGGATTGATGTTCCTCGCGCTCGCCTCGTACTTGGAGATCTTGCGAGACCTCGGCGCCTTCATTCGAGAAGGACGGGCGTTCTTTGTCGATGCGCGCCGTTTCCTCAAGTCGCAGACGGCTGAAGCGTCGTTATCGGAGGACCCGAAGGAGAAGACACCGTAGCTTTCAACCGGCGCCGATTCTTCGAGCTGTCGTGACCTGCCGTAGCTCGGGCAGGACGCTGTGGTACACGCCGGGATCAAGCGACCGTTCCAGCACACCGAGGAACTCCCGCAGCACGACCGCCATCTCCTCGACCGTAACCTTCTCGCTGCGCCGGAGCTCCAATTCGCCGATCCGCACCGCGCGGTTGGCCCGCCGCTCCAAACTGGCGATCAGGTCGTTCGCAATCTGATCGACGCTCGCTCCATGCCCGATGAGCTCGCCAAGCTTGCGCATCTCCGCGGACACCTGAGCCTGCCGGTGCGACCGAATGGCCGCCTGCAAACGCTGAAACGTGTCGAGGAGTTCCTGGCGCCATGCCGGCGAGTCCAGCTCTTCGACGCGCTCAAAAAGCTGCTCGATGAGAACGTCCATCGCAGCGAGATCGCGACGCGCATCGATCAAGTCCTCATCCGCTCGGGCGCGCTCGAACGCGCCGCGCATCTTCTTCAACACGCGGCTGTAGCGTCCGGTCCGGATCGGAGCGCCGGCCTTTCCGCCGTGAACACGACAGGCCCCGTTTGCCATCGGTGGTGCAAAGCATGCCTCGTCCTCGATCTTCCTGTTGTGCACGCGCTTCAACCGACCGCAAACGGGACGACCATCTGGTGTCGCGTAGTGCTTGCGTCCGAACTCGTCGACGAACACGTCGAGGTCGTCCTGTGCCATTCGCGGGAGGCTGCGTTCGTACTCCTTGGGCACCAACGGCTGCTTCTCTTCGCGCTCG
>JAAELY010000199.1 GCA_024226335.1 bacterium | reverse complement strand
GCCTATTGCACTTATCCGGTCGCGAGCCTGGAAACCGAGGAACCCGACGCATTGCACAACTACCCGGGATTCCCGAAACCGCGCTAGTTTCCAGGGAAGGCACGCGAGAGGGGCGCGATGACACATACGATCCTGATGGGCGATCCGACCCATTTCTCCGTGGTCGGAGGCGCCAACCCCCATACGCGAGATCGCTGGGGCCGCAAGAAGTCGGTCGATCGCGAACTCGCAATCGTGCAATGGCAGCGCATGCGCGACACATTGCGCGACCTGGGTTTGCGCGTCGAAGTCGTACCGCCCGACCCGGCCCACCCCGGTCTCGTGTACCCGGCCAACGCGGGCTACCGCGCCGGGGATGAATTCATACTCTCGAACCTGACGCCCACGCGTGCCGGGGAACAGGCCCATTACCGCAAGCTGATCGAAAACCTCGGTCTTCCCTGTCACACGATCGAAAGCCGCTTCGAAGGCGAAGCCGATCTATTCCCCTGCGGGGTGTTCACGATCTTCACGCACGGCGCAATCGAAAAGCAGCGCTTCGTACCGCGCCTGGGCATTCCGCCCTGGAAGCGCATCTACGGCTTTCGCAGCGACCCGGCCTGTCTGCGCCAGATCAACGAGATCCACGAATTCGAGCGCAAGATCCTGCGCGTGCGTCTTGTGGACGAAGGCTATTACCACGGCGACACGTGCCTGTGTTCATTCGGCCCCCAACGCCGCCACTTACTCGCCTATCTGGACGTCGTCGAACGCCAGAGCCGCGACATGTTGCGCGACCGCATGGAAGACGACCTGATCGAGATGGGCGACGAAGACGCCGCCATCTACGCCGCCAACTCCTTCGCCTTCGAACGCAACGGCGAACACTTCCTGGTCATGCCCGAAGGCGTCTCGGACTCCCTGGAAAGCAGACTGCGCGAACGCGGAACGACGATCGTCAAGGTCGACGTCAGCGAGTTCTACAAGAAAGGCGGCGGAAGCGTGAAGTGCATGATCGGGGACCTGGGAGAGATCAGAGGCAGCTGAGCTTCTGATTCCCCTTTGATCTCAAGGTCTTCTGCTGACGGGAAACAGATCGAATCGGTCGGCCACACGGTCGCCTAAGGAGATTAGATGGCGGGGACCCG
>JAAELY010000198.1 GCA_024226335.1 bacterium | reverse complement strand
GTGATCGACTGCCCGCCGTCGCTCGGCGCGGCGGTGATCTCGACCATCTGTGCGACCGACGTCCTGGTGATCCCGCTGTGGAGCGACGCGTTCTCGTTCAAAGGCGTGGATCTGACCCTCGAAGAGATCGAATCGATCTGCGACACGTTCAACCTCGAGCCGCCCACCGCCAGATTGCTCTTTTCGCGCCACGACAAGCGGGAGAAACTCTCCGCGCGGGCGATCGAAAGGCTGACCACCGAATACCAGGAGCTCTTCGTGCCTTCGGTGATCGGTACCAGCACCGAGCTCAGCAGGGCTCTGGCGCGCAAGGAAACGATCTTCGCATCGCCGCGCTCGAGCCCGGTCAAGACGGCTTATGACCGGTTCGCACGGATCATCCTGGGGCTCGCGCCCCAAGGAATCCAAGCCTGACGGTTTGGCTTCCTTGGCCCAATGCCTCCTGGTTCCAGCTCCGCTGAATACCCAGGCAATTGCTATGTGCAACGGACCCCTAGGAGACTGGTGTAGAACTCAGCCGCAGGCGAGAGCGAGAGATTTTTCGTCAGATCAAGGCGCAGAACCACAGTCATACTGGAGTATTTCGCGGATTCTGCAACGCAGAGCTGGCGGAAGAGATCCGCTCTCGGCGCGGTCTG
>JAAELY010000197.1 GCA_024226335.1 bacterium | reverse complement strand
GCCCAGGCGATGAATCACGGCAATCTCGTGATCGCGAAAACGAGCGACATTCCCCATCACGTGCTGGAGGAGGCCTCCCAGCAGTACCTGCGCCAGGCCTCGCTGCAGGCGGCCAATGATCGGATCAGCGATGCCATCGCCAGCTTGCCGATTTTCCCACACTATTCATTCGACGTGGGGGAGCTATACGGCGCGGTCGACGGGCAGAAGTTCGGTGTTGAGCACCCGACCGTCAAGGCACGTCACTCGCGGAAGTATTTCGGGCGCGGCAAGGGTGTCGTCGCCTACACCTTGCTGTGTAACCATGTGCCGCTGCAAGGCTGGCTCATCGGCGCGCACGAGCTTGAGGCCCACCATGTGTTCGACATCTGGTACCGCAATACGTCCGAGATTGTGCCGAGCGTGATCACCGGCGACATGCACAGCATCAACAAGGCGAACTTCGCCATCCTGCACTGGTTCGGGCCGCGCTTCGAGCCGCGTTTCACCGATCTGAAAAAACAACTGAAAGAACTCTACTGTGCCGATGACCCGTCGCTGTACGAGAAATTCCTGATCTGTCCTGTTGGCCAGATCGACCTGCAAGCCATCGTGGACGAGAAAGCCAACATCGACCAGATCGTCGCCACGCTGGGCCTCAAGGAAATGACCCAGGGCACGCTGATCCGCAAGCTATGCACCTACACCGCACCGAACCCGACGCGGCGAGCCATCTTCGAGTTCGACAAGCTGATTCGCAGCATCTACACTTTGCGTTATCTGCGCGATCCGCAGTTGCAGCGCAACGTGCATCGCTCGCAGAACCGCATCGAGTCCTATCACCAGCTGCGCTCTGCGATCGCCCAGGTCGGCGGCAAGAAGGAGCTGACCGGTCGGACCGACATCCAAATCGAGATCAGCAACCAATGTGCGCGGCTGATCGCCAACGCCATCATCTACTACAACTCCGCGATTTTGTCGCGGCTGCTCGCCAAGTACGAGGCAAACGGGAATGCGAAGGCGCTGACCCTGATCAAGAAGATCTCGCCAGCGGCGTGGCGTCACGTCCATCTGAACGGGCACTACACGTTCCGTGGTACTGGTCCGATCATCGACCTGGATGCGATCGTGGCAGGACTGGATCTGGGCTGACGGAATTTTCGGCGGTTTGGGCTTACATCCCCGAGGGGCATACCGACTGCAACAACCGAGAGCGGCATTGTCTCTTGCCCACGGTGTTGCCGTCCTTAACCGATTGTATTATCAATTACCCATGTCCGTACTGAAGAGCAAAAACACGAAACACAAGAAGATATCCTCGACATTTCTGGCATTTGTCTCTCCTAGCCTGGAAGAGATGGGTATGCCACCGGGAGAGCGCGAGCGAGACACCCTTCTCAAGGTCTGCTGGGGAGTCTGGAATGCCGTGGTCTATGCCGATTACGTCGGCAGGACCGACTTGCTCGACAAACTGCTCGATCCGTCGCTGTCGAGTCCGGCAAGCGTTATTCTGATCAAGGCGCTGGTAGAACGCAAGCGCTCGCGCCGCTTCGCCAACGACGACCGGTTGATCGGCGACTACAAGATCAAGGACGTCAATGGCGAATCGCGACTCTGGGCCGAGGCGCGCAGCCCCTACCCCAAGTCCGCGTAGGCCAAGGGTTAGCCTGACGGAATTTTCTGGGGTTTGGGCTTACACCCCCG
>JAAELY010000196.1 GCA_024226335.1 bacterium | reverse complement strand
TTACCGTGTCGAGTGTGTTGAGGAATAGCCACTGGTGCTTGATCGAGCGAAACCAAGATTCGATCATAGAGTTCGAGAACATGATGTCCGTCATCGCGAGAAGCCTACTGAGGATGCCTGACGAGATCAGCCTGTCCACGGCACTGTTGAAGTTCTCAACTCCTCCGTCGGTGAGCACCGTCGGCGTCTGGTCCACCAGGTCCGCCGATGCGGTGAGGAGCAGTTCGGCGGTGCAGTCCGGGTCGAACGTCGGCGACACCTTCCATGCCAGGATACGACGTGAGAAATTGTCTATGACGCCATGAAGGTAGGCGCGCGTCCCCTCGAGCAATCGGATCACCGTCATGTCTACACGCCAGATCTCGTTGGGCCCAGATGCGCGGATCCCGACTTTGGGCTTGGCCGGATGAATACGTCGTCGAGGGCGACGCCACTTGTACGCGCGGACGAGTCGGTACCAGGTCGTCGGCGAGGCGAATACTCTGCCGAGTCGCTGGGCCAGCAGCGCGAGCGTTCCCGTTGGAACGTGCCGGTACTCGTCAGATGTGACCATCTCCTTGATTGCATCGATCTCGACTGCCATCAGTTGCTGTGGAG
>JAAELY010000195.1 GCA_024226335.1 bacterium | reverse complement strand
TGAACGCTTCGTCCGGGGCACCCCGAAGCCCAGTCCGCTTCCCGAAGCGGTCTGGATCAACCCACCCGAATCATCAACGACAGGAGGAATTGCTCAGTAAATCAAACAATCGAGTGTCTCATCGGCGTTGACAGGTTCCGCGTCGCCGATCGGCAACTTCGTAGAGTGCGCCTTTGATTCGATTCGCGTTTCTCGCCCTGCTCTCAGGCGTACCAGCCCTGGCTTATCAGGTCGCCTGGACGCGCGAGACCGCCTTGCTCGCCGGTGCCCACATCGAGGCAATCTCGACGGTACTGGCAACCTTTTTCGGGGGTCTCGCCCTCGGCAATCGCCTGCTCGGCCCGCTTTCCGATCGCTGTCGTTCCCCTCTCTTGTTGTTCGCCGGACTCGAAGCAGTGGCGGGTCTGGTCGCCTTCCTTTCGCCCAGCCTGTTGCGGGCCTTGGGAGCGGGCCCGCTCGCCGGTGCTCCCCAGGAGGCCCAGCTCCTGGCCGCGGGAGCGATCGTGTTTCCCGCGACCTTCGCGCTGGGAGGCTCGCTACCGGCCCTCCTGCGCACGGCGACCCCGGACGGTCCCGAATCCGCGGGAGCCGTAGGCTGGATCGTAGGCTCCAATACGGCCGGGGCTGTGGTCGGCGTGCTTCTCGCCACGCTCACGATCCCGGAAATCGGCCTGCAATCAACGCTGCGTCTGGCGGGCGCCTCTGGGCTCGTGGTCGCCGCACTCGCAGTCTGGCTAGCCCGGCGTGCGCCATCGGCATTCCCGGAATCCGCCCTTCTGGAGTCGACTCCTGCAGATCCGACGGCCCCCTCCGGACGCCCCCCAGCCTTCTGGCTGGCGAGCGCGGCGTTGGCCGGGAGCGTGACCCTGGCTTACGAGGTCCTGGCGACCCGCGCGGCCATGTTGCGGCTCGGCTCTTCACTCTACGCCTGGGCCGTGACATTGGGACTTTTCTTGATCGGACTCGCTTTGGGCAACTGGATCGCAGCCCGGCGCGCCGCGCGTTCCCTCAACGCGTCTTCCGATCTCGCCTGGATTCAACTCGGCTCCGCGCTGTTATTGATCGGCGCGGCAAGTCGCGGTGTCCCCTCCGCAACCCTGCCAGCGTCAGGGGTGCACCTGCTCTCCCTGTTCAGCCTGGGAGTGTGGATCTTCCCAGCGACCCTGCTCATGGGTGCGGCATTTCCGATTTTCGCGCGAGGTGCATTGGCGGCGGCACCGCGAGTCGGAAGCGCCTTCGGCTCTCTCACTGCGGCGAATACCGCCGGCGGAGTCGCAGGTTCTCTGCTGGCGCCCTTCGTCCTGATTCCGATCGCAGGCCTCGAGGGCGGGATTCTCATCTGCGCGGCCGCGAGTTCCGTGCTCGCAGCGGGTTTTGCCCTGCGTAGCTCGGGAGATGTGGGCACTCGTCGGGTGCGGGCGGGGCTGACTCTTGTCGTCATCGCGCTCACCGGGCTGGTCCTGATTGGCACCCGGCCAACGAACGACAGCCCGCAGGCCATCTTCCTGGAACACGGTCGCCAGGCGAGTGTTGCGGTGCTCCACTACGGTGGTCGCCGCGACCTGATCGTCGAC
This sequence comes from bacterium, assembly GCA_024226335.1. Lineage (NCBI taxonomy): Bacteria > bacterium. The sequence goes on along the minus strand of JAAELY010000195.1, from coordinate 14,440 downwards.
GGAGATCCCGAGGCTTCCACCTTCGGCAACGCCCGCAAGACCGAAGAGCTCCTGGCGGGGATTCCCCTGCTACTGCATCCGCAACCGAAGCGTTTTTTCGAAGTGGGATTCGGTTCGGGCATCACGCTGGGCAGTGCGTCGCGCTTCGCACTCGAGAAACTGGATTGTGTCGAGATCTCAGATTCCGTGTTGCGGGCCGCGGTGATGTTCGAACCCGACAATCGCGCAGTGGCCAGTGGTCGCGACGCGCGCATCCGGGTGATGCGCGGCGACGGCCGAGCCTTCCTGGCCCGCAACCCCGGCGAATACGACATCGTAGTCGCCAATACGGTGCATCCGTGGTCGGTCGGCGCAACGGGACTGTACTCACTGGAGTACTTCAACCGTATTGGGCGCGCATTGCGAAGCGGCGGACTGGCAGCGCAGTGGATTCCCATGGCCCGACTCGGAACGGAGCACCTGGGCGCCATCTTGCGCACCTTCTACAGCGCGTTCGAACACGGGCAGATTTTCTGGGGCGCCGACAGTCTGATCCTGGTCGGCTCGCAGACTCCGATCGTGTGGCCCGAGTCGTTTAGCGGCCGCGCGCCGCCACCCGACGAGCTGCGCAGGCACTTCGGTCTGGGCGACGTCGGGGAACTCCACGCTCGTCGCATCGCGAGCGCCAAAGCCGTTCGCAGAGTTCTGGGAAAGGGACTTTTGCTCAGCGACGATCGCCCCGTGCTCGAACTGGGCGCCGGATCGAGCAGACGACGCGCAAACAAGGGAGCAGAGAGAAAGCTCGTCGAGGAACTCGCGCGCGCTGGAGCGCAGGAAGACGCGGCGTCATTGCCGCTGCATCTATGGCTACAGTCACGGATCGCACGCGATGCCGGGGACAACGAACGCGCCGACGGTCTGCTCGATCTCGCCGAGCGCGCGGGATTTGCGCTGGCGGCATCGGAGCGTCTGGGAGCCCTTACCAACCGAGCTTTCGATCACCTCAACGCGACCCGGCACGAGGCGGCCGCAGCGGGTTTCCGGCGCGTACTCGATCAGTCAGCGAACTCTCGTAGAGCGCGCTTTGGCCTGGCCATCACACTGCTCGAAATGGGCAACACATCAGATGCCGTGCGGGAACTCGAACGCCTGACGAGCCTGTTCAGAACCGACGCGGAATCCTGGAATCTGCTGGCGAGTGCGTACCAGCAACTGGGAAGAATCGAAGACGCGCGGCGAGCGATCGAGCGCGCTCTCGAAAGCGATCCGGTCTTCCCCCAGGCTCTGGCCAATGCGGGAAGACTGGCCGCAGAAGCTGGAAACCTCCCTGGAGCAGAGGCTTACCTGTCGCGACTGGAAACCGTTAGACCGCTTGGACCGGGCCCCCTGGTCGCTGCCGTAAGACAGGCGATCGCGTTAGCTCGAACGCGCCCCTGAACGCAGCGATGCCCGATCGTCATAAACGACCGGGCATCGTGAATTCGCGAAAGTGGAACCTACGGACGGCGCAGCGCCGCGACCAATCCGAGCAGGCTGAGTCCGAGCAGCGCCAGCGCACTCGGCTCGGGTACCGCCACCGTCCCGTGCACATTGAACAGCAGATCGCCGTCGAAGATCCTGAACTGCACGGTATTCGGATCCTGGAGTGTTCCAAAAGGCAAGCCAGCGGGCGGCATGGCTCCGAGGTCATAAGTGACGAACAGCCGAGCACTGGTCGTTCCGGAATTCAGTGCCGTTCCGAAGAACTGGAACTCCGGCAGGCTAGCGTTTAGGAATGCGGGCCCCTCGCCCGTCGGATCCACGAGACCGCCCCCGGGGATATAGCCCATCGTGTTGGCAGCGAAGGCCGGCAGCTCCAGCTGAGCCACGCTGATCGACTGCAACTGGCCGGAGTCAACCTCGATCTGGAAGATGAAGAAATCCCGGCTCTGGAAGAACAGCGGGTCAAAGAAATCACCTGGACAGCCCGCCAGACAGATTCGCGCACCGGTCGGATCGAGAATCGGCAAGATGTTGCCGACGACCGGACTCGTTCCTCCGGTATTGAACGGCACGGAGTTTTCGAGCGTGTATTGGGCCGCTTCCGCAGAAACGGCGCCCATCACCATCAGAGCGGCGAGAACGCCACCCCCGAAACGGCCCACCAGTCGACGCGTCAAGCGCTGTCGACTCTCCCTCTGGTTTGCCACGTTGTTCCCCTTCCCAAAAGACACTTCAGCCATGCGCACAAGATGGAGTCAGCCTACCACAGACGCATGGGATTCGGGCAAGAAAATCAACGCTTTGAAGCGCTGAAGACGGTGCCGGCAAGAAACATGCAAGTACCTGAAAATAAAGGAAAATTTTCGGAATCCGGGGCTCGGAGGAAGCCTCGTTCCGAAACTTTTTTGGGTACCGGCGAGGCCAGGGTCCCTCATGTGGAGATTTTCGCCCCATGAGAGTCCCCGCCACAAGGGTAGGAAGATCCCGGGCGGGAGGGCGCCTCGGAAGCCCTGAGAATCCACAAATGCGGGGCCCCTCTTTACAGGGACTCCCGGCACTTCGGGCAGTAGCCGTACAGAGTGTGGCGGTGCTGCGTCAGCTTGTAGTCGTGGGCCTGGGCGATCTTCGCTTGCTCGACCTCGATCAGCTCGCATTCGAACTCCACGATCTCGGCGCAGCCCAGGCAGATCAGATGATCGTGGTGGTACCCCTCGAGTTCGTAGAGCGTGACGCCGTGCCGGAAGTGATGCGCGTGAGCAAGCCGGGCGTCGCAGAAAAGCTTGAGTGTGCGATAGACCGTTGCGGCGCCGATTTCGGGATGAGGCTCGCGCACCCGCTCGTGAAGCTCTTCGCTCGTGATGTGGCCCTCCGATTCGAGAAAGGCGTCGAGAATCGTCTCTCGCTGCCGAGTCTGCTTGAGCCCGTTGCGCAGCAGATACTCGGAGAAACGTTCGTGGGCGAATTTTCTCGCTTCGGCCGGGGTTTGCATGCTCTCAGCGACGCTATCTGCGGCTCGAGGGCCTGTCAACGCAAAGACGCGGTCCGCCCGGATGGGCGCACCGCGTCTTGATTGATGCGAATTCCGTCCGAACGGCGGAATCGGCCTAGTCGAGGAAGACCTGGTCCTTGTCCTCGAATCGGAGACTGAGCGCCAGGAGGATCTTGCGCTTCGTGTCCATGCGGCAGTTCATTCCCTTTTCGACGGAATGAATCGTCCGCAGCGCGACCTTCGCCTTCTTGGCGAGCTGCGCCTGGGTCATGAGACGGTTCTCACGAAGCTCGCGGACCCGGTTTTTCTTCCGGGGCTTCGAGTCTTCGACGTGGTATTGCGTGACGTCCGTGTGCTCCATTCCGTGGAGCTCCTTCCAAGCTTGAGGCGACCCCCCTCGAGGCGCTTCCTAGTTGCGTAATCACCACGTAGTTCGGGACCGGCCGACGTTTTCTTTAGACTCGGCCCCGGTTTAGCAACAGGGGGCGCGACGTTGGCGCGCTTGTTCGACAGCGGAGGAGCGCACGATTTGCAAAGGTCTTGCCCGACAGATGCGCACGAGGTTCCGGCACGAGAGGCCGGAATCGACGCAAGGATTCGCTGCCCGAGGGCGTCAGAAGAGGACGGATGACAGACGCTCGGCCAGGCATCTTGCGGAAGCGTCGCGTATGGGTCTCGGCGCTACTGATCCTGCTTGTCGCAGGGGTTACCTGGATGGTCCTGTCCACTCCGGTCGAAACCTATTTCGCCGGGGTGCTTTCTCGGGTTCTCGGCAAGCCTGTGGAACTCGCCGAATTCGAGATCAACGTGGGCGGCGAGCTGGAATTCGAACTCAGCGCCCTCCGGGTGCTCGAGTCGGACGAGCCGAATGCACCGGAGGTGTTCCGCGTGCGCAAGGTCCGGGGCCGGCAGACCTGGCCTCGCATTCTCGCAGGGCAGATCTTCCCCAGTTCCTGGACGATCGACGAGCCCGTGCTGCGCATGGCCCGCAGCTCGGAGGAAAGAAGCACCTCGCTACCGAGAATTCCGGAAGCGAATGTGGTCGTAACCAACGGAAGCGTGGACTGGCAGCTCGAAGACGGGAAGTGGCTGCAGCTTCGCGATCTGCGCCTGGAAAATCAGCGCGGTGGATTGGGAATGACTTCAGAAGGCGCGCTGTCGGCCGATCTGCTGCGCGGCGGACAAGCGGTGGGCCGCCTCGAGTTCGACTTCGATGGTTGGCTGGACGATCTCAACGCAACCGGTCGAGTACGCGACCTCGATCTGACGGTGCTTTCGGATTCGGTCATCTCGGCGAATCGACGCTGCGAAGCGGAATTTGAACTCGGGTATCAGGCTCGAGAGGCGCGCCTGAAACTGAACCTCGACACGAAGGGCCTGAAACTGGTTGTGCCGGGCCTCTCTTCTCCCCTGGAACCACAGAGCGCAATACTAGAAGCACAGACTCAGTGGCGCGAAAACTATCTGTCGACGTCGATTGGCCGCCTGCAGATTGACGACTTCGTGGTTTCGGGCGAACTCGAATTCGACCTGAACACCGGCGGTCGTGTGCGCGGCGAAATCCAACTGGCTGATTTCCAGCCGGCATCGCCGCGCATCAACCCGTTGCGTCTCATGGGTCTGCGGTTCGCCAGCTGGGGTCGGATCGTAGAGCGGATCCAGGACGGTCACATCGAAGACATACGCTTCCGCTTCGATTTGCGGCGACGCGGCATCGGGAAGGCCATCGCTTTCAAACGCAAGCTGAGCGCCAAGGAGATGCAGATCTCTTTGCGCGTTCGCGACGGCGTGTTCGCTCAGAAAGACGGCAATCCGATCAGGATTATCTCCGGCGAAGCTTCGCTGCGCGGCAACATCCTGGAAGCAAAGAAGGTGCACCTGGAGCGGACCGGCTCGACCATTCCGGAAATCAATCTGCACCTCGACGGGATGCACCGCCTGGTTGACCTGCCCAAACAAGAACACGGCACGCCGCGTGGAGCCGGTGTGCCTACACCCGGTCTGTGGCCGGCCCTCGGAGCACTCGGTGGTTCGGAAGAGCCATCTCGCGAAACGGTGAGTTTCCAGTTTGAAAATCTGAGAGTGGACTATCCAGCGTTCATCCTGGGTATACGCGACGCTTCCGGCAGCCTGGACCTGCCACCGGGTCAAGTGCGAATCAACGGAGCCAAGGGCGTAATCGGCGGAGCACCGGCGAGCTTCGATGTCGCCTACGAAACGGCGAACCGGATCGCCAATGTGCGTATTCGCTACGGAGACGGCCCACCCGAGGAGCCGTATCGCGAACCCGGTAAGACATGGCTCGACGGTGACGTCAGGGTTCCGAGACTCTTCCTGGGTGAGTGGCAGCTCGACGACGCCGTCTTCCACCTTGCGGCGCGCGGAGATCACGCGGAGTTCAGTCGGATTAGTGGCACGCTCGACGGCGGTACGGTGGCCGGCGCTGGATCCATCTCTTTGGCCGACAAGGACGCTGCCGAATACGTGTTCGGACTTCAGGTCCTCGATGCGAAGGCAGAATTGATTTCCACCAAGATCGGGATTCCCAAGGACGCGCTGAGCGGTACGGCTTCGTTCAACGGTCGGCTCGCCGGTGTGCTTGCCCGGGGCGAGCCTTTCATGGAGCGTGGCAATCTGAAGCTCCTGGTCCGTCTGGAAGACGGAGAGGTCAGTGGACTTCCGGCCTTGCTCTCGGTGGCCCGCTTGCCGTCGTTGCAGGGCGTCCGCGGTCTTCTGGGCCGACCGCTACCGTTCGAGATAATCAACGCGGAACTGAAGCTGGCAGAGAGCATGGTAGAGATCAGGGAACTCAAACTCGACGGACCGGAACTGCGCATACTTGCCGACGGTGTGATCGATCTGAAGCCCGAAGAAAACACGATCGACATGGTCGTCGCCCTGCTCTTCCTCCAGACGGTCGACAAGCTCCTGGGTTCGGTGCCGATCGTGCGCGATGTGGTTCTGGGCAAGAATCGCAATCTTCTGGCGACGTATTTCAGACTCGACGGACCCAGAACAAACCCGCGTGCGAGAATTCTCGCACCGAGTGCGTTGAATACCGCGACCGGCGTAATCAGCGGCGGTCTGCGGCGTCTGCGAAATCTGATTCCCATTGGCCGATCGGCGAAAAAGGAAGATGGCAAAAAAGACGAAGCCCCGAGCCCGTGACAAGATCATCGCGCGACGCGATCTGCGCAAGCGCATCGCGGCTCGGCAACGCAAGGGTGAGAAGATCGTATTCACGAGCGGTTGCTATGACCTGCTCCACGTCGGGCATCTGCGCAGTTTCGAGCAGGCGCGCGCGTTGGGTGACGCACTGGTCGTCGGACTGAACCGCGACAAGCGAGTCCGTGAACTCAAGGGATCGGGCCGGCCCGTCGTGTCGGAAAAGCAGCGCGCGGAATTGATCGCAGGCCTGGAATGCGTCGACTGGGTGGTGTTATTCGGCGAGAAATCCGCCGCACCCTTGATCCGCGCTTTGCAGCCGGACATCGCTTGCAAGGGTGGCGACTACCGCGACGAGCGCATTCCCGAACAGGATGCGGCCGAGAGCGTCGGTGGTCGCTTCGTTCACCTGCGACAGATTCCGGGCGTGCGAACCACGAATCTGCTGGAAAGGGTTAGACTGCGCAGATGAGCGACGTCGTCCAGCGAGTCCGCAAGCAGATGTCGCGGGTTCTGGTGGGCCAGCAAGAACTCGTCGACGGCCTGTTGATCGCCTTGCTCTGTCACGGGCACGTTCTGGTAGAAGGCGTGCCCGGCCTGGCCAAGACGACCGCGGTACGCGGCTTTTCGAAGGTGCTCGATCTGAGTTTTCGGCGCGTGCAGTTCACACCCGACCTGCTCCCCGCAGATCTACTGGGTACGCAGGTATACGAGCCTTCTGATTCGAGCTTCCGTCTGCATCGCGGACCGATCTTCCACCAGGTTATCCTGGCCGATGAGATCAATCGCGCACCTGCCAAGGTACAGAGCGCGCTACTCGAGGCGATGGAAGAGCGACAGGTCACTCTCGCGGGAGAAACCCTGGCGTTGCCCGAACCCTTCCTGGTCATGGCCACCCAGAACCCGATCGAACACGAAGGCGTATATCCGCTACCCGAAGCGCAGATCGATCGCTTCATGCTCATGCTGCGTGTCGACTACCCATCCCGCGAAGAAGAGACACGCATCGTGCAGTACCGCACTGGACCCGATTCGGAGCGCGAACCCGAGATGGTGCTTTCAGCCGGGCAGGTTTCTGCACTGCGGGATCAGGTTCGCCAGATCCACGTCGAGACCGCGGTCGTCGACTACGCGGTATCGCTGGTCGCCGCGACTCGCGAACTCGAGAGCGTGACCCTCGGTGCTTCCCCGCGCGCATCGATCTTTCTGATCGAAGCAGCCCGAGCGCAAGCTTTCCTGGACACTCGGGACTACGTCGTGCCGCACGACGTCAAACGCGTGGCACCAGACGTGCTGCGCCATCGCGTCGTACTCAGCTATGAAGCAGAAGCTGAGGGAACCACCCGGGACGCGCTGATCAGCGATCTTCTCGGCAAGGTTCCCACACCGTGAGGGAGCGCGCGCTGCTCGATGCGCGCGGACTGCGGTTGCGCGCCAGACGCGATGTTTCGACTTCGCTGGCGGGTGCGTTTCGCAGCGCGTTTCGCGGTAACGGATTGACCTTCGAAGAATTGCGCGAATATTCCCCCGGCGACGATGTTCGTTGGATCGAATGGAATGCGACCGCGCGAATGGGTCGCCCGATCGTCAAGCGAATGCGCGAGGAGCGGGATCAGGTGCTCGCGCTGCTCGTCGACTTGTCGGACTCCCTGGACTACGGCTTCGGCAACGAGACCAAGCGGGTGGCTGTGCAACGTGCTGCGGCGGCCCTGGCCAGTGCCGCAGTGTACTCGCAGGATCGCGTGGCCCTGGCGACGTTCGCCGATGGACTCGTCGATCGCCTGGCTCCGGCCGGGGGACCGCTACAACTCGAGCGCGCATTTCAGATGCTGGCTCGGCCCGGCGCTGGAGCACCGACGCGAATGGGCCCCGCGCTCGACTGGGCGGCCGACACGCTGCCACGCCATTCACTGGTGGTCGTAATCTCCGACTTCCTGCTGGCCGACCCAGGCGCGACGCTGCGGCGCTGCGCGCGAAAGCACGAACTGGTTGCTCTGCGCGTCGTCGATCCCGCCGATCGCATTCCCGAACGCGGGGCGCAGATCCGCGTGGTCTCTGCCGAGGGAAACCGCACGGCTGTCTGGCGGCGCAACCGGGCGCGCCAGCGCATGCAACAGGGATTGCTCGAAGAAAGCCTCTTGAAGAAGATCGGAGCGGACGTCGGGCGACTCCGAACGGGGAACCGCCTCGTACCCAGCCTGCTGCGCTTCTTCGAAGCACGAGCGCGTCGCGCCGCATGAGCCGATCCCGCGCGAAGACTCCGGCGATTTGCGCAGCGATCGCGGCGTGGTTCGCGTTGAGCGTCGCGATCGCGGCCTGCGCTCCGGAGGCCTCGCCCGATCGGGGTATTCGAAGTCGCGTCTCCATCGATCGTACACAGACGCGCGTGGGCGATGCCGTGGGCGTGACCATCGAGGTCGAAACCCCGGAACGATTCTCGCTCGAAGTGCCAGTCGCACCCGGCGACGACGCGTTCTTCACGGACTCGATCGAACAGATGGAACCGATCGAAATCCCGGGCGGGCTGCGCCACCACTTGTTGTGGACCGTACGTGCAAGAGAAGTCGGGGAGGCCTCGTTGCCCACACTCGATCTCGGACTGGTCCGCCCCGATGGCGAGATCCAGCGCATGCGGGTCGGAGGTGTCCCACTCGCCGTCCGTTCGGTGCGCGATACCCTTCCCGACCGCGAAGTGTTCTTCGACATCCGATCGGCGCCGCCCCCGGACCTGTTCCCCGCGTGGGTCTGGGCTGCCGCAGCCGGTGCTTGCGTCACCCTGGCGATGGTCGTGCTGGCCCTGTGGATCCGTTTCGCTCACAGGGAAAGCGAAACTCCACCGGGCGCACGCGAGCTTGCCGCCGCAGCGTGCCAGTCGATCGAAGACGCGCTCGAGGAAACAGATACGCGACACATGGCGGCGCGGATCGAAGCAGCGATCCTGGTATTCGTCGGCGAACACTGGTCGGTAGCCGTGGAATCCTGCACGCCGTCCGATCTTCCCGAAAACATTGATCGCGATCTGGTACGGATGCTCCATTCCCTCGAGAGCGCCCGCTTCCAGGCGAGTCCGACTCGCGAACCATTGCTCGAAACCGCGCGCGATGCGCGCGAGCGGATTCGCCATGTGGCCATCGCCTGAGTGGGAAGCCATCTGGCAGGGCGCCGTTCGCTTCGAAGACCCCGGAAAGCTCTGGCTCGGAATCGCTGTGATCGGATTGCTGGCTGTGTTGACTCTATGGCGGGGCCCGCATCGCATTCGCGTGCCTTCTGGTGAGGGAACGCCGCGCTTCCGCAGCGACGGCACATGGCTGGCCTCAGTCGCGCTGCGCTGCTCCGCGCTGAGCCTGGTGGCACTGACGCTGGCGGCGCCAGTGGGCTTGATCCCGGAAAACCCAGCGGGCGGAGAAGGGCTGGATCTGATCGTCGCACTCGATGCGTCCGGCAGCATGAAGGCGCTGGACGCCCAACTCGAAGGTCGTCGGGTCACGCGGCTCGAACTGGCCAAACGCGTCGTCTCCGATTTCATTCGCCAGCGGGATGGCGATCGCATCGGCATGGTGGTGTTCGGAGAGCACGCGTTCACTCAGTTCCCACTCACGGTGGACCATCGCCTGGCACTCGAAGCCGTTCAGCGCGTGGAAGTCGGAGTGGCGGGAGACGCAACTGCGATCGGTGAAGCCATCGGCCTCGGTACGCAGCGCCTCAATGTTCCTGGCGCTCCGCCGGATGGACGCAGGGTGTTGCTACTGGTCACCGACGGTCGACACAACGCGGGCCAGCTCGCCCCGCAGACGGCTGCACAGGTGGCACTGCTTCACGGTGTTCACATTCACGCGGTCGGCATCGGCGGCACCGGTAGCGTTCCGTTTGCCCAGGACAACCCGGGGGAACCCTTGCGCTTCGAAAACGTGGACCTCGACCGCGAGACGCTCCATGCCGTGGCGCGGATCTCCGGTGGGCGCTTTTTTCACGCACGAAAACCCGGCGACCTGAGCGAGGTGATCACCGCCATCGACCAGATGGAAGCGCGCCCGCGCGGCCTGGAACCCCACTACCGTCACGCGTCGCTCGCCCCCTGGACGCTAGCGCTTGCGCTTCTTGTCCTGGCGGTTGAAGCCGCGACCGCGCACGGCTTTTTGAGGCGATTGCCTTGAACTGGATCGGAGCCGGCGCCGCAATCATCGTATTGCTGGTCCTCGTATCGACGCTGCGCACGCGACTTGAACTGCGCCAGTGGCTCGGTGCCGACCCGCTGCGTTACCGACGCTGGTTACGCGCCCTCGCCTTCTCGGCCACGGCCCTGCTCCTCGGTCGCGCACTTCACCTCGCAGCCACGACACCACCGGCTCTGTCTGGCAGCGGCGCTGACGTGGTGTTGATGATGGACGTATCGCGCAGCATGGACGCCCGCGACACCCCTCCCTCGCGCCTGCGACGAGCCGTACGCACGGCAGAACACTTGATCAAAGAATCTCAGGGCATGCGCATGGGTCTGGTCATCTTCTCCGGTGAAGCTTTCGTCGCGCTTCCGTTGACTCAGGATCGCGACGCATTGCTCACCTACGTGCGCGCTCTCGACTCGGAAACGATCTCTGTTCGAGGCAGTGATCTGGAGCGCGGATTGCGAATCGCGTCGCGCACTTTCGACCCGCATTCGAACCGGCCGCGGCGCATCGTCTTGCTCTCGGACGGCGAGCACGCGGGATCCGGCATCGGAAACACGGTCTCCAGGCTCAAAGGAATGGGCATCCGCGTGGTAGCGGTTGGTTTCGGCACTCCCGAGGGCGCGGTCGTACCCCTTCCCGGCGGCGGAAACCTCGAAACACGCGAAGGCTCGCTCGTGCGATCGCGCAGAGACGACACCCTGTTGCGACGCATCGCCAGAACCTCCGGAGGCCTGTATTTCCGCGAATTCCAGGACCGTCCTTCACCCGGGCAGATCCTGCCTGCACCCGATGAACCACAGGAAACCGAAGTACCCGAAAGAACCGATGTGCTTTCGTGGCTGCTTCTCGCAGCTTCACTTGCTCTGATTTCGGAGTTATTGCTTTCTTCGCGCGTTCGCGCACTTCGCACTGCGGGCGCAAAGCGCAGATCGGTTTCCGCGATCGCCGCGGTCGCTGCAGGACTGCTCGCAGCAGGCCCACTCAACTGGCTCGATGACGGGGACACTCTGCTCGAAGACGGCCAGGCGCGCGAAGCGCTGTCTCTGTACCGACGCGCGGAACGCACGAGCGGGGCTTCGACTGCTAGTCGAATTCGCGTGGGAAACGCGCAATACCGACTCGGGCGCATGAACCAGGCTGCGGCGGCCTATCTGGATGCACTGCGCATACTGGATCGCGACGACCACGCAGCTCGCTTTTCCGCGAGTTTCAATCTGGGCAATACGCTGTTGAGTCGACAACGCTACCGCGAAGCTTATGACGCGTTCTGGACTGCGGTACTGGCGAATCCAGACAGCATCGAGGCGAAATACAACTACGAATGGGCCGGCGCGCTCGTAGAACCAGATCCGCCACTGCCCGATTTTCCACAGCCGCCATCCCGACAACCGTCGAGCCAGGCGTCCCAGAGCGACGATGCAGATGGATCCGGGAAGGGAGAACGCGCAGCACCGCGGCCCGGCGGTGGCCTCAGCCAGTCCGACGCAGAACGCTGGATGCGAACGATCGACGAATCGCTCTCCGATGCCCTGCAGAGCCAGATCTCACGAGAGTACGGCGGACAGAACAGCTCGCGGGGTCGGGGACAGAACTGGTGAGATCGGCACGTTCGGGATTGCGCGGCCTCGGAATCCTCTGGCTGCTCTCGTGTTCGATGTTATTCGCGTCATCGTCACGAGCCGGGCCGAACCTCGGGTCCGCCGAGGACTTCAATATCGCGATCGAAATCGACCCGCCGAGCGTGGTCGCCCACCAACAGGTCGTACTCCGCATCCGCGTCGAGCATCCGAACGCCGCCCGCGCAAGCTGGAAACCACCGGCCTTCGAAGGTTTCTGGATGGAGAGACTGGCAACGCGCACACGCGAAAGCGATAGCGACGGCCGACGCGTGACGAGCTTCCGTCGCGCACTTTTCCCGGCCCGCACCGGCACACTCGAGATTCCGGAGTCGCATCTCCTTCTGCATCGAAAAGGCAAACCCGACCGCAAGCTCGAAGTTCCGGGCGCGAGTGTGAAGGTCACACCCCTACCCCGAAGCGGACCGGGGTCGACCGCGAGCACCCCCATGGTCGGCAAGCTTCAGATTCGCGTATCTGCGGCGGAGTCGCGCATCCGGATCGGCAAATCCCTCGAACTCCTTCTGGAACTCTGGGGAGAGGGCAACATCTGGGACGCTTCGATCCCGGATCTCGATCGACTCCTGGGCGACTCGGTCGAAGTCTTTCCCGCGAATCGAAGACTCTTCGTCGGCGAGAGCAATGGCCGGGCCACGACGCGCTGGACCCTGCGGTTTTCACTGGTCGTGAGCAAACCCGGTCGCTATCTCGTGCCCGAAATCGAATTCCCGTACTTCGACCCAGACGCGAAGTCGTTTCGGGTCGCGCGTTCGGATGCGCTCGCATTCGAAGTGGTGAGCAAGGCGGCCGCGTTGGAAAAGTCACCTTGGGAAAACGAGAAGCTCGTGATCCCGCCGCAACGCTTGCCGTGGACCTGGATCATCGGGATTGCCTTCACAATCGGACTCTCATCGGTGCTCTATCTACGCCGCTGGCAGCGCTCCGGGTTCTCGCACTGGGCGGGACCGAAACCCCCTTCGCCGCGCGAGTCGTTCGAAGCTGCGTGTCAGGCCCTGGGAACCGAACGCCTCACCGAACTGCTCTCGAATGCCGTCAAGGCGGGCATTCAAGTGCGACACCGCTTCGACGCAGTTCCCCTGACTACAGATGAGATCGCGGAGCGCATCGACGACCGCGAAGCCATCGACCTCTTGCGTCAACTCGACGCAAGGCGCTTCGCCGGCCACGGCGTGCCAGCGGAGTCCCTGCTCGCCTCGGTGCGCGAATACCTGCGCCTGTAGTCCGAACAAAGCGTGGACCTCCGGGTCGACCAAGCTGTCCACACCGGGGAGTTTAGCAGGCCCCTATACCGAGTTGTCCGGATCTGCCGAACCCTGCCGTGTACACGCGAGCGCCCGAAGCCGTAGACTCGGACCATGACAGATCTTCAACGCATCCGATCCGATCAACCCGTCACGCGCATCCTCGAGGCCATCGAGTGCGATGGCGGCGTCATCGTCGAGGGCTTGCTCGCCCCCGATGTGCTGGCTCGTCTCAATGCAGACATCGATCCCTGGCTGGCCGACACAGAGCCGGGGCGCCCCTGTCTGAACCCGGCGATCGAGTGGTTCATGGGCAAGACCACACGACACCTCACAGGAATTGCAGCGAAGTCGCAAACCTTTGCGACGGATGTCTTGTGCCATCCGCTCCTTCTCCAGGTGTGCGACGCGATCCTGCTCCCTTCCTGCAGCAGCTATAAGCTGAATGTGGGCCATGTGCTCGATCGCGGCCCGGGCGCGGAGCCACAACTCCTGCATCGCGACCAGGTGGTCTGGAACGATCTTCCAAAGCCGCATCCCGAGATCGAAGTGGCCAGCGTGATGGCATTGGCGGACTTCACAGAAGAGAACGGAGCCACGCGCGTCATTCCCGGCAGTCACAAGTGGCCTCTCGATCGCATGCCCACGGAAGAGGAAACGATCCCCGCAGTCATGAAGGCCGGAGACGCCATCGTCTACCTGGGTTCTACGATTCACGGTGGGGGACCGAACACGACCTCCGACGTATTCCGTCGCGGGATGCACATGAGCTATGTCGTCGGCTGGCTACGCAGTGAGGAGAACAACTGTCTGGGCACGCCCCTCGAGATAGCCCGCAAGCTGCCGCGACAGTCCCAGGAGTTGATCGGCTACGCGGCCTATGACGGGGTGGCCAGGGGCGGCGGTTTTCTGGGCGCAGTCGATGTACGCGACCCGGTGGAGATGATCGAAAAGGGCGACCTCTGACAAAAACTGGATTGCTTGCCGATCTGCAGCGCGAACGCAGAGGGGAAGCAGTTCGATCGCAGATCGTGGAAGCCCGGGTTACACGGTGGTGTTTCCTACCTCGCCCGGGCCCGCAACGTCCGTTCCGGCCCCTCAGAGGGTTGGTACGGTCTGTGCAAAACTCCCCTGCGTCATTCGATGAGGAGAAACAGCATGTACGGTTATCAGGTCGTCTTCCAGCATCCCGACTGTCCCAGGAAGCGCTCCGTCTTGCAGATCGTGTCCCGTTGGCACCACTCCTCGGTCGTGAAGCTGCTCAGAGCCGAAGGCATCTAC
>JAAELY010000194.1 GCA_024226335.1 bacterium | reverse complement strand
GTAGATGCCTTCGGCTCTGAGCAGCTTCACGACCGAGGAGTGGTGCCAACGGGACACGATCTGCAAGACGGAGCGCTTCCTGGGACAGTCGGGATGCTGGAAGACGACCTGATAACCGTACATGCTGTTTCTCCTCATCGAGTGACGCAGGGGAGTTTTGCACGGACCGTACCAACCCTCTAAGGGGCCGAAACGGGCGTTTCGGGTCGGAAGCGAGGCGGGAAACATCCACCGTGTAACCCGGACTTCCACGACCTGCGATCGAATTGCTTCCCAACTGCGTTCGCGCTGCAGATCGGCAACGTCCGGGCACTACGGGACAGCGAACCTGCACGTGCACTACTCTCCGGTAGTGCAATCCTCAAAACGATTTCCCCTGCCCGAAGCCGATCCTTGTCCCTTCTGCGGTTACGTAGAGCTCGGAGTTGCAAGTGATGGCAGACGCGCAGAGATCATCGTGGAGCGCAGGCTGACCCTCAGCTTGATGGATGCGAGACCCATGCAGCCGGGGCACGTGCTGGTCATTACCAAACGGCACGCGCCTACCCTATTGGACTTGCGAGCGGATGAAGCGCAGGAAGTGATCGAGCACACTCTCGAGATCTCGAAAGCCCTGGCTCGCACGCTCGATGCGGATGGAATCAACGCCTTCCAGAACAACGGACTCTCGGCCGGGCAGTCGGTTCCGCACTACCACATGCACGTCGTACCCCGGCACACCGATGATGGTGCGAAGTTCGGCCCGGCCAGGCTCCGCGTCGCCGCACCCCGGGCCGAACTGAGCGCGCTCGCCACGCGAATCCGCGCGGCACTACCCGGGCAGAGCTCCACCTCCTGAGGTCGAACTTGCGGAGCGGAAACCGAGCGACGCGATGGAGTCGGGCCTGACCGGCTATGCTAGCGATCCGTCCGGGAAGCCCCGAACGGACTCAGAACGCCCACGCCAAGAAAGGACCCTCCCGTGAACTTCCCACGCGAAAAGCTACTCGACATCTACCGGCAGATGCGCACGATCCGGCGTTTCGAAGAAAAACTGGTGGAACTGGTCACCGCGGGAAAACTCGCCGGTTTCCTGCACCTCTACGCGGGACAGGAGGCGGTCGCTGTGGGGGTGTGCAATCAGCTCGACAACCGCGACATCGTCAACTCCACCCACCGCGGTCACGGCCACTGCATCGCGAAGGGCGTCGAGGTCAAGGGCATGATGGCCGAACTGTTCGGCAAGTCCACGGGCACGTGCAAGGGCAAGGGTGGTTCGATGCACATCGCCGATCTGGACTGCGGCATGCTCGGAGCCAATGGAATCGTCGGCGCGGGGATCCCGCTCACTGCAGGTGCGGCGTTGACTGCGCAGGTCAAGCAGACAGGTGGCGTTGCGGTGGGCTTTTTCGGCGACGGGGCCACCAACCAGGGCGCCTTCCACGAGGCGCTCAATATGGCTTCGATCTGGAAACTGCCCGCGGTCTTCATCCTGGAGAACAACCTGTATGGGGAAGCCACTCCGGTGGAGTTCGTGACCGGTGTGCGAGACCTCGCCGAACGCGCAGGCTCCTATGGCATGCCGAGTGCGATCGCAGACGGCATGGACTTCTTCGATGTATACGAAAAATCCGCGGAAGCCATCGAGCGCGCACGCAACGGCGAAGGACCCACGCTGCTCGAATGCAAGACCTACCGCTATATGGGGCATTACGTGGGCGACCCGGAGACCTATCGCACCAAGGAAGAAACCGAGGAGTGGCGGCAGAACCGGGATGCCATCGATCGCTTTGAAAAAGACGTGACCGAAATCAGCACTCTGGAATCCGGCGATCTGCGCAAGATCGACGCAGAGATCGAGGAACTTCTCGACAGCGCCGTCGCCGAAGCCGAAGCGGCCCCCTATCCGAACCCCGAAGACGTCCTTGCCGACGTCTACGTGACCCCATGAACCCGACTGAAAACGGAGTCGAGCAGATGTCCCGCACCCTGAGCTTTGCAAATGCCATCAATGAAGCCCTCCACGCCGCGATGCGATCCGATCCCGACGTGATCGTGATGGGCGAGGACGTCGCCGGTGGTGGCGGACGGGCCGAGGAAGGCATTGAAGATGCGTGGGGCGGCATCATGGGTGTGACTCGGGGGCTGATCACGGCCTTTGGTCCCGAACGCGTTCGCGATACACCGATCAGTGAGACGGCCATCCTCGGGGCGGCTGTGGGCGCCGCGGCGACGGGGCTTCGGCCCGTCGCCGAACTGATGTTCATGGACTTCATCGGCGTAGCCCTGGATCCGCTGCTCAATCAGGCTGCCAAACTGCGCTACATGTTCGGAGGCAAGGTCCGAGTCCCGCTCACCGTGAGAACGTCGATGGGCGCCGGTGCCCGGGCCGCGGCCCAGCACTCCCAGACCCTGTACGGCATCACCGCCGGAATTCCCGGTCTGAAAACCGTTTGCCCGTCCAATCCCTACGACGCCAAAGGTCTTCTGCTCGCATCGATTCGCGCGGACGACCCGGTGATCTTCTGTGAGCAGAAATCGCTGATGTTCTCGATGGGCGAAGTTCCGGAAGACGACTACGAGATCCCCCTGGGCAAGGCCGCGACCGTGCGCGAGGGAAGTGATGTTTCACTGATCGCGGTCGGTCGTACGGTCCCCACCGCAATTGAAGCCGCGACGGCGCTGGCGGCTGAAGGTGTTTCGGCCGAGGTCGTCGATCTACGCAGTCTCGCACCGCTGGACGAAGACGCGATTCTCGCGACCCTCGAAAAGACGGGCCGACTGGTGGTCGTCGACGAGGCGACACCGCGTTGCGGGATCGCTAGCGACGTAGCTGCGCTATGCGTGGACCGAGGCTTCGACTTTCTCGACGCGCCGGTCAAGAAGGTGACGGCCCCTCACACGCCCGTACCGTTTAGTCCGGTGCTCGAAGATATCTTCATCCCCGGACCGGAGCAGGTGATCGCCGCGGTTCGCGAGTTGATCTAGTGCCGACACCCATCGTGATGCCGAAGCTCGGAATGAGCATGCAGGAGGGTACGGTCATCGCGTGGCCGATCGCGCTTGGGGGGCGTGTCGAAAAAGGTGAGATCGTTCTGACAATCGAGTCCGAGAAGGCAGAGGTCGAGATCGAGGCCACGGATTCGGGCTTTTTCCGGCACGTCTACGTCGAAGTCGATGAGGTCGTGCCCTGCGGAACACTGCTGGGAGCGCTGACCGAGAGCGCGGACGAAGAGTTCGATGTGGAGGCTTTCCTGGCCAGCCGAGCTGTCCCTACTTCGAAAGTACCGCTGGCCGGCGCGGAAGACCTGGCCAGGGATACGGCACCTCGACGACCCGTCCAGACGCGCGCCGGTCCGACCGCGACACCCGCGGCCCGACGCATGGCTCGCGAACGAGACCTGGATCTAGACGAGATCCCGGGTAGCGGACCGAATGGCCGCATCACCCGAGAAGACGTCGAAGCGTATTCGGAGCGTCGCGAGTTGCTGGTCGAAGCGACCGGAGGCATCTGCCTTGAAGTCCCGACACAGGGGCCGGAAGATGGCGAGCCAGTTCTTCTCCTGCCGGGCTTTGGAAGCGATGTTTCGGCGTTCGCACACCAGATACCGGCGTTGGCCGAGGAGTATCGTGTTCGCGGCGTGAACCCCCGCGGTGTCGGGCTTTCCGACGCTCCCGAAGCCGAGTGCTACCGGGTCGCAGACGCAGCGAACGACGCCGCTGCACTGAGCGAAGCGCCCAGCCACGTGATCGGCACCAGCCTGGGAGCGGCCGCAGCGCTGGAACTCGCACTCGAGCAGCCCGAACGAGTTCGTTCACTCACCCTGATCGCGCCGCTCGTGCGCGCCGAAGCGCGTCTGCTCGCGGTGCTGGACGCCTGGTGCGAGCTGAGCGCGCAGCTTCCGCCGTCATCCCTGGCGCTCGCTCTCTTGCCGTTCCTTTTCTCGAACGCATTTCTAGCCGATGCCACGCGGCGAAAACGAATCCTGCGCGGCCTCTCCCAGAGTGTTGCTCGAGTACCGGTCGCTAGTCTGGAACGCTGGGCGGGTGGGTTGCGCGAGTGGTCCGGCTCGCGCGAGAACCAACTGGCCGAGATTTCGGTCCCGACATTGGTCCTGGTTGCCGGGGAAGACTTGCTCACACCCGGAGGCGAGGCCGTAGCTGCGGCCATCCCCGGTGCCCAGTGCGTGATCGTGCCAGACACCGGCCACGCACTCATGCTCGAAGCTCCCGACGTGCTCAATGAAGCGCTATTCGCGCACCTGCACGCGATCGACGAGCGCGAGGAATAGCTGTTTCTCGAAATTTCTTTGCGCACTCTCCTCATCGCGTCCGACCCGCGTATGATTCACTCGTGCCAGTAGAACCTCCCAGACAGAAGCACTCGCAACCCATCGCGGTCCACGGACCCAGTGGTCGAGAATTCGCGTGCAGCCCGGCCGGTGTGGCGGCATTCATCGTCGACGACCTCGATCGGGTCCTCATCCTGTCGAGCCCACCCAAGCGAGGAAGAACGGGTACCTGGGAGGTCGTAAGTGGTGGAGTCGAGGCGGGAGAAACGCTGCTCGAAGCCGCGATGCGGGAAGTGCGCGAGGAAGCCGGAACGGACCTGCGCGTGCGCCCGCTCGGCGTGATACACGGCTACTCCTTTCCGTTCGACGAGACGGTTGAATGGATGATCAGCATCGCATTCCTGTTCGCCTGCGACGGCGGCACGGTTCGCCCGGGCGATGACGTCGCCGACTCACAGGCTCGATGGATCTCACCCGAAGAGATCGAGCGGGGCGAGGTCGAGATCATCATCCCGGGAAACCAGAACTGGTTGTTCCGTCACGCCGTCGAGAGTCGAAGACTTCTCGAGCCGCGCGGCCCGGTTCGCCTGCAGCCGGAGCGCGACTCAAAATATTGAGCGGGAGGGCGCCCCGTCAGCCGCTCTTCAGCACCGGCACGAGTTCAGCACTGCTGGCGAAAATCGGGTCGCATAGCGGAGCGAGTTCATCAAAGAAGGTGCTCGGATCAATCACTTGCTCGGGAGTGAAGACTCCGGGATTCGAGATGACGCCACGCGCGAGCAGGTCTGCGCCGATGGCCAATGGGACACCCGTCGCACCGGCCATGCCCGTGGCGGGAGCACCGAGCACGAATGTTCCGACGCGTGCCTCCCGGCCACCTGAGCGACCTTGCGCGAGTGCAAACAGCGGAGGAAGTCCCGTGCCGGGCAGATCCGATGAACCGGCCTCTAACGCCGCGCGGACGGAGTCTCCGGAAAGAAGCAGACGCGCGGCATCTTCTTCGCTCAAGCTGCCCGCGTCGATCTGAGCTCCGAGCTGGCGCAGCATATCGGCCTGCCAGCGCTCGATGACCATCACATTGACGCACTCCCGAAGGCCAGGGAAAATCCGCGGCAAGGTAACGGCCTCGGGATGGCCGACCGAGTAGACTTCGGCCTTGCCGATCTGCGGAAAGTCGATCTCGATGGCCTCGACCGGCGGGACATCGCGAAACTCGCGCTCGCGCAGCACGCGGATCCTGCCCGAACACTGGTGCATCCAATGGACCACGGCGGCCGACGGCGCTTGTACCTCTTCTTCACTTTGTTGCGCCAGGGAGTCCGTTCCGCCGACGCCCCAGCCCGTGATCAGCGAGTCGAGTTCATCGAGTTCGGCTGCGGCGTGCGCGGCGAGCAGATTCGAGACACCCGGGCTCGCACCCATTCCGATGATCGCAGTGACTCCAGCGGTCCGAGCTTCGTCAGCGAGTGCGAGCATGTCGATGGTGGGTTCCCAGTCGTCGTTGATGTCGAGGTAGTGCGTCCTGGCTGCGATCGCGGCGCGCAGGATCGGTACTCCAAAGCGGTAGAACGGACCGACCGTGTTCAGGACTACATCGGCCGGCTCGAGCAGCCCGGTAAGTGCAACGGCGTCAGTAACATCGACGGAAATAGCCCTGGCCTTCGGGCCGAGTTCCGCGGCCACACGCTCGGCTCCATCCATGCTGTAGTCAGCAATCACCAGTTCATCGACGTGATCAAAGCTCGCGACCGTTTGCGCGGCACGGCGCCCCATGGCTCCCGCTGCCCCAAGTGCAACAACTCGCATTCTGACTCCTTTTCGCGTCTGCGCGCGCTCCGTGCGAAGACTCGGTGTTCAGGAATTCGGTAGCTCGCGGAAGAATCCCTCGAGCAGGGGCGGGACAGGAGTCGGTTGCCCCTTGCGAAACTGCAGCGTACAAACATCGCAGCCCAGGCCTTTGGTCTGACTCGCGTCGAGACCCATTCCGAGGTGCCGGCTGTAGGTCACGTCGAAGAAGTTGCAGTACGGCCCGAGTTCTTTGACGTCGAGTTCCCGATAGAGTTTGTGGACTGCACACTCTTCGAACACCAGGGAGATTCCGTCTTCCCGTTCGCGAACCTCCCAGACGAAATCCGCGGGATGTCGACGCAGTTGCGAGCGCCGGGCCGCACGCGTCAGATAGCTGCGCACGGGCCAGGCAAAGGCGAAACGGCCGGCCAGGCGGCGTACGAAACCAGGCATGGAAGCAAAGACCTCATCCGCCACCTCGATCAGGACGCGAATGGCCTCCTCGGCCTGAGAGCCGCGATCCAAGAACGCCCAGTACAGCGCAATGATCCAGCCATTGACCTCGATCACCGGCGTGAAGGGATTCGCGAGTCCTCCTATGTACGGAAGATCCGGCAACAAACCTTCGAAGCGTTTTCGGGCGTCGGCCAGCACCTGACGCGCGAACTCCGGTTCGTGGCGCTTCTCCATGTGAGCCTGTGCACGGCGGGCGAACCAGTCGAATCGGCGCAGGAGCTTTCCGCTCTGTCGCTGGTAGTAGTCGCTACCCTGCCCGGTCGCCATGTTTGCCTCCCTCCTTTTCGAACCCCGGCAACGGATTCTAACCTGTTTCCCCGAATAACGGGGCACATTCGGCGCTCTTGCCGCATCGACGAGATCTGCGAGCCACACGGAAAGAAGCCGAGGCACGGCTCGACCTGCGCCTGTAGATGGGCGACTCTCGACGCTGTGATGAGTTCGCTGGTCCGCCACGAAAACCCATGAGCGCGATGGACGAAAGAACACGTGCCACGGTTCCCGAGCGCATCCGGAACGCGGGCGGACTTGCACCCGGTGTGGCGCGAAGTGTTTCGAAGGCCACAGGTATGCCTGAGGCTGCGGTTCACGGTGTGGCGAGTTTCTACAGCTTGCTAGCTCGGCCGCAGATGAGTATTCGCGTGTGCACCGGCGTCTCCTGCCGGCTCGCCGGAGCCGATGCGTTGCTGGAAACCGCGCGGGCGGAAGGCCTGCCCGCAGAGGCGTGCTCCTGCCTTGCGGCCTGCGATGCGGCTCCCGCCGTCCTGAAGGATCGCCGTGTTCTGCCACAGGTGGAACTCGCCGATCTACGCGCGACCCAGGGCGATTGGCGCAATCTGGAGGTGCAAGGCACCCAGCGCGACGGACAGTGGCTGGGCGAAATCGGCCAGACGGAACAAGAACGGATGGGTCCGGTCTTCAACCTCGCGGGAGTACCCGACTGGAGCGCGTCGTCGCTGCAGCGAGCGCGCGAACTGGGTGCGGAAAATGTGCTTTCCGCCCTCGAAGAAGCCGGGCTTCAGGGACGCGGCGGGGCCGGTTTTCCAGCACACCGAAAATGGCGCGGAATGCGCGTCCAACCCGAAACGACGCGTTACCTGGTGCTCAACGCAGATGAGAGCGAGCCCGGAACCTTCAAAGATCGCGAACTCCTTCTGCGTCGGCCCGATCTCGTGCTCGAGGGACTCGCCATCGCCGCGCTCTGTGTCGAGGCCAGCGATGTCTATCTATACCTGCGGGGAGAATTCGAGTTGCCGCAACGCATCCTCGAAGACGCATTGACTCGGTTTCGCGGAGCTTCCGACTCTATCGGGCTGCGTTTCCACCTCCATGGCGGGCACGGCGGTTACATCTGCGGTGAGGAAACGGCCCTTCTCGAAGCTCTCGAAGGCAAGCGAGGTATGCCGCGTCAACGACCGCCTCTGCCCATCGAGCGGGGCTTGTTCGGCAAGCCCACACTGGTCCACAACGTCGAGACGCTCGCGTGCGTTCCCTTCATCGTTCGCGAGGGCGGAGCCGCCTTCCGAGCCCAGGGCAGAACCGGCCCGGGGACGAAGCTGTATTCCGTCAGTGGCCACGTCGAACGGCCGGGCGTCTACGAACTCCCACTCGGCATCTGTCTGGACGAACTCGTCGCTGCCGCTGGAGGCTACCGGGGCGAACTGCGCGCTTTCATCCCCGGTGGTGCGGCGTCTGGGCTGCTTCCCGCAGAGCAACGCGTCCGGCCTCTCGACTTCGAGAGCCTGAAGCAGGCGGGTAGCGCTCTGGGTTCGGCCGGGGTGGTCGTTTTGAATCGGGACGTAGATCTCGCTGAAGTCGTGCGAGACCAGTTGCGCTTTTTCGAAGCCGAGAGCTGTGGCCAGTGCGCACCCTGCCGCATCGGAACGCACTACCTGCGCGAAGCCTGGGACCGATTCATGGACGGCGACGCCGCGGCGCTGACCCACGTCGAAGACGCGAGCTGGCAGATGAACGAGGGCTCGATCTGCGGCCTGGGCCAGACTGCAGCGTTGCCCCTGACCAGCGTACTGCGCCACTTCGAAGGAGATCTGAGCGGCGATGAGTAAGAACGTGCTGTCCCTCGACGGACGCGAAGTGGCCTTCGAGCCCGGCGAGACGCTCCTCCAGGTCGCACGCCGTGAAGGCACGGAAATCCCGACGTTATGCCACGATCCACGCCTCCAGCCAGCTGGAGCGTGCCGATCTTGTCTGGTCGAGATCGAAGGCGAGAAGCGCCTCGTAGCTTCATGCATGGCGCGCGCCACCGCGGGTGCGGTCATCTCGAGCAATAGCGCGCGAGTGGAGCGCCACCGACGCACGCTCTTCGCACTCTACCTGACCGACCACCCCGAGACGAAAGGCGAAAGCGAAAACGAGCTTCTGCAACTAGCACAACGCTACGGCGCACCGCAGGATTGGGGACGTTTGTCGAATCGTCGCGCCTCGCGCGAACAAGATCGCAATCCGTACATCCACTTCGACGCCGCCCGTTGCATCCTGTGTTCCCGTTGCACACGGTATTGCGACGAGGTCGAGGGAGTCTCCGCAATCGGACTCGTCTCTCGCGGACCGGAAACCAGCATCTCCACGGCCGACGAACTCTCGTTGCTCGACACGACCTGCGAGCTATGCGGGGGATGCGTCGACGTCTGTCCGACGGGTGCCCTGCGAGAGAAGCTCCCCGATCAAGAAGCGCGCGCACCGGATCTCGAGAGCGTGCGCACGACCTGCGGCTATTGCGGCGTCGGCTGCCAACTCGACCTACTCGTCGATCGATCCGCCCGTGACGGCCGGGGACAGGTCGTCCGGATCGGGAACCCGCCTCCGGGCACGACCACAAACGACGGAAACCTGTGCGTGAAGGGGCGCTTCGGCTATGACTCGATCGACCACGGGGATCGACTCAGGTTTCCCTTGATACGAGGCGAGGACGGCGAACTCCGGCGGGCAAGCTGGGAAGAAGCGTTGGAGCGTGTGGCTGACGGGTTGCGCGGAGTGGAGAGCCGTCACGGGGCCGGTGGCCTGGGTTTCGTCAGTTCCTCGCGCTGCACCGGTGAGGAAAACTACCTGGTTCAGAAGTTGGCGCGCGCCGTATTCGGCAGCCACAACGTGCACCAGTGCGCAGCCACCTGACACGCGCCAACGGTGGCCGGTCTGGTCACCACCTTCGGCGCCGGCGCCATGACGAACCCGATCAGCGATATCCGCGACGCTGACTTCCTGTTCCTGATCGGGACCAACACCAGTGAGGCGCACCCGATCATCGCAATGGAAATGAAGCGTGCTGTAGGAAGAGGTGCAACCCTCGTTGTCGCGGATCCCCGGGCGATCTGGATGACGGAGATCGCGGAACGCCACCTGCAACTGACGCCGGGGAGCGACGTCTGGTTGCTCAACGCGCTGGCGCAGGTCATCGTCGAAGAGGATCTGGGCGACGCGGATTTCATCGCCCGGCACACCGAGAATTTTGACGCCGTGCGCGAGGCTGTTGCGACCTATACACCGGAACGTGCGCAGGAAGTCACCGGAATACCGGCAGAAGACATCCGCTGGGTTGCACGCCGCTACGCGCAGACGGAAAAGGCGGCAATCTTCTACACCTTGGGCGTCACCGAACACACCCACGGAACCGACAACGTCTACGCCCTGGCGAATCTCGTACTGATGACCGGGCACCTGGGTCGACCCTCGACGGGACTGAATCCCCTGCGCGGCCAGTGCAATGTTCAAGGAGCCAATGACGCGGGAGCCACGCCAGTCTTCTTCCCCGGCTACCAACGGGTCGACGATCCCGAAGCCCGCGCGAAGTTCGAGCGTGCGTGGGGACGTTCTCTGCCTGCCGATCCGGGATTGAATTTGAACGAGATGATGAAGCTCGTCGGAACGCAGATCCGAGGTTTGTTCATCATGGGCGAAGACATCCTGGTTTCGGAACCGAATCTCTCGCGACTCGAAGAAGGCATGAACCGACTGGAGTTTCTGGCGATTCAAGAACCGTTCCTGAACGAAACTTCGCGCTACGCCGACGTGATTCTTCCCAGTGCGGTGTACGCGGAAAAGGACGGCGTATTCACCAATAGCGAGCGTCGGGTACAACGTGTGCGCAAAGCCGTTGAGCCACCGGGCGAAGCCCGCGCCGACTGGAAGATCCTGATCGACCTGGCGAACGCCTGCGGGGCTTCCTGGGCGTACTCTACCCCTGCGGAAATCTTCGCTGAGATGGTGGGGTTGGCACCGCGGTTTTCCGGCATTCGCTACGAGCGTCTCGAAGGAAGGGGCACGGGTGGCCTGACTGGCCTTCAATGGCCCTGCCCCGAAGACGGCCATCCCGGTACGAGTTTTCTGCACGAGGGGGGCATCCTGAGGGGACGAGGCCTGTTCCAGGCCGTTCACTACCGACCGCCCGCAGAACTGCCCGACGACGACTACGCGCTGCTTCTGTCCACCGGTCGAACGCTCTACCACTACAACGCCGCGACACAAACACGCCGCGAACCGGGGCTTCACGCAAAGCAACCCGAAGCCTTCGTGGAGATCCACCCACGCGACGCCGAGCGACGCAATATCCAGACCGGGGATCGGGTTGAAGTTCGAACCCGGCGCGGGGCCATCGCGTTGCGAGCCATCCGCTCGCGACAGGTAAAGCCGGGCTGTATCTGGATACCGCTGCACTTCAGCGAAGCGCTGGCGAATCGCCTGACCGTCGACGAGGGTGATACGGTCACCGGTACAGCGGAGTACAAAGTGTGCGCCGCCGAGGTCATCCGACTGGAAGCGGGACCCGAGGGGTCGATCTTTCCAGGCAGCGACTACAGCGAGAACGGGCCGCCGCGCTCGCGGGGCGTTCGGATTCCGAGATCGTGATACGCTGCAGGTCTGTCGAGGTCTGAACGGATTCCATGAAGAGTCGTGATTTTGTCGTCGTCGGTGCCGGAATCGCCGGATCCTCAGTAGCCTACGAGCTTCAAGGCCACGGCTCCACCGTAGTTCTTGAACGGGAATCTCTACCGGGCCATCACACGACAGGTCGCTCGGCGGCCTTTCTGGTCGAAAGTTACGGCAGCGCCGCGGTCGGTCGCTTGACGCGGGCCGGACGGCACTTTCTCGAAGAACCGCCCGAGGGCTTTACCGAACATCCCGTCGTGACGCCGCGGCCCATTCTGTGGATCGGCCGTGAAGATCAACGAGAGAGTCTGGAAGAAGCGCTCAGGAGCGGACGTGAGGTAGGAACCGATCTGCGCAAACTCGATTGTGCAGACGCACGCGCGCTGTGCCCGGTACTCCGCGAAGAATATGTCGCTTCGGCTGTATGCGAGCCGGGCGCCTTGCACATCGACGTGGCGGGCCTACTCGATGCGTTCTTGCGCGGGTTCCGCGACCGGGGCGGTGAACTAGCAACGAAGGCGGGTGTCGAACGGATCTCGAGGGACGGCGACGGCTGGGAGATCCGCGCAGGAGGCCAGACCTACAGCACTGCAGTCGTCATCAACGCGGCAGGCGCATGGTGCGACGAGATCGCGCTGCTCGCCGGTGCGCGCCCCCTCGATCTTCGCCCGTTGCGGCGCACGGCCATCACTTTCGACCCGCCCCAGGGTTGCGAAATCCGCGCGTGGCCCTGTGTAATCGACGCTGACGAGGACTTCTACCTGAAGCCCGAGGGAGGTCAACTGCTGGCGTCGCCCTGCGATGAGACACCGTCGGAACCTTGCGACGCCGGTCCAGAAGACTATGAGGTGGCACTCGCCGCAGATCGCGTACAACGCGCCACGAGACTCGAGATCCGGCACATCCGACGCCGCTGGGCTGGGCTGCGAACCTTCGCGGCAGATCGTTCACCTGTCATTGGAATGGACCCCGAACGCAAAGGATTCTTCTGGCTCGCCGGTCAGGGAGGCTTCGGCATCATGACGTCTCCGGCGGCCGCGCGGGCAGCGGCGGGTCTGATCACGACGGGATCACTTCCCGAAGACCTGCGGCGATCGGGCCTCACCGAGAAACAGCTCTCGCCCGCTCGGCTGCTCTCGTAAGAAGAGTTCAGGAGAGCTGAAGCGTCGCTTTCTCACCCCACCTGTGACGCCCGATACCGGGTTCGCTTCCCTGAATTCGACGGCAAGTGCAACGTCTTGCGGCATACAGGGCGTTGACATCTGCCGACAATGACGGGCTTCGAAATGACGACGGGAACCGTTGCGCTCGGTAGCGACACGCAGCTCGCATGCGACATTTCAACTCAGCAGCTGAGACGCGATGAGGCATGGAGTCCACGGAAACGCCCGCTCACGCTCTCATTTTCTGGCACGAGTCTTGCGCACACCCTGCGCGCGGATAAATTTGTCGAAGGGGGTGCAACCATGAACCATGACGCGATCCGACGAAGCCTGCCCATGTGTGGCCAGGCGATGGCCTTCATACTCGCAGTAATTCTACTCGCTCCGGCAACACTGGCCTGGGCTCACGACCCGCCAAGTAAAGACGGGGATCCCATCGGCAATATCCTGAACGGAGCCAAGCCGACACTCGACGTCCGAGCTCGTTACGAATTCGGAAAGCAGACGAATGTGGAGCAGTCCAACGCCACGACGATTCGCGCTCGCGTAGGCGTGTTGTCGCCGGTGTTCAATGGCTTCCAGGCCTTCGCCGAGATGGAGCACACCGAGGCGGCGGACCGCGACGGATATCGGGCGGCCAGCATTCACGGGCCGACCTCGAAAACCGTAATAGCGGACCCGGAATCCACAGAGCTCAACCGAATGTGGATTTCCTACAAGGGCTTCGACACCACGGCGAAGCTGGGACGGCAGCGAATCAAGCTCAATAATCTCCGCTTCGTAGGAAACGTCGGCTGGCGCCAGAACGAGCAGACCTACGACGCCCTGCGGATCGTCAACAACAGCATCGAGAATCTCACCCTCGATTACTCCTACGTCATCAACGTTCTCCGGATTTTCGGAGACGACGATGGTGCCGCGGCGCATGACGATTTCGACTCACGATCCCACTTTGCCAATGCCACCTACAAGCTCGGCGCGAATCACAAACTGGGTGCCTACGCGTACTTCATGGATCTTCGCAATACCGGCGGCAACAACAACAGCAACAACACCTGGGGCGTCCATCTGGGAGGCAAACTCCCTGTCAGTGACGACCTGAGCCTCGGTTACTACGGAGAGTACGCCAAGCAAAAGGATGCAGATGGCAGCACTCTGAGCTACCGCGCTGACTATTGGCACGGGAAGGTATCCGCGACCTTTGGCAAGAAGTACACGGTCGGAGTCGGCTATGAGTCACTCGGTGCCGAAGATGGAGACGCCTTCCGCACACCGCTGGCAACTCTTCACAAGTGGAACGGCTTCGCTGACGTGTTCCTCAGCACCCCGATGGAGGGCCTGAACGACGCGTATGCGTTCGTGTCGATGCCACTGCCGTGCAAGATGACCTTCAAGGCCTTCTACCACGACTTCTCACAGGAAGACAGTCGCGGCGATACTGGGCATGAGTACGATCTGGTATTGGTCAAGCAGCTCCCCTGGAAGATCAAGGCACTGGCCAAGTACGCGCGCTACACCTCGGAAGTGCCGAACGCCGTAGGCGACACGCGGGCCCTAGCATCGGACTGGACACGAGTCACCTTCCAGCTCGAGTACAAGTACTAGCAAGATGCAGGCTCGCCCGAACATCCGTTCGGGCGGGCCACTTCTATTCGAGATCGAGGCGCGTGAGCGCGTCGATATCCGCAGAAACGGCCCGGCCTCGAAATACCGAGGTCGGGCCGTAACTGCAGGTACACCGCATTCGGATCGCGCCGATCACGGGGCGATACCGGGAGGAAAAGATGCTGGTCCGGGACTACATGACGTCCGAGGTTATCTACGCGAACCTGACCGATGGCTTGCGCCAGACTTTCTATCGCATGCGCGAGCGCGGAATCCGCCACATGCCGGTGTTCGACGATCGGGAAGAACTGGTCGGGATCATCAGCGATCGCGACCTGCGCCGGCCCGACTGGGTAGATAACGAGGAAAACGTCGCCCACTACTACATCCTCGACAATCGATCGAAAGTCGAAGACGCGATGAAAAAGAACGTGTCCACCATCAAAGCCGAGGATCCCATCGAGGCTGCCGTCGGTATTCTGCTAGAACGACGCTTCGGCGCTCTACCCGTCCTCGACGAAGCGGGTAAGTGCGTCGGCGTAATCTCGGCCATCGACGCACTACGCGCCTTTCGCGACTCACTGTCCAGCTGATCGGAGTTTCCCGACGGCCGTCGCCACAGTCGACGCGAGCGACTTCGGTGACTACCGAGATCGCTCATCGCTCCCGCAAACGAAACCCCTCTTCTTCTGCGTTTTCGACGATCAAATCCGCCGCCTCGTCGGGCCGATGAGTAGCCAGATAACGCACCTCATTGGTGTGATGGGCCTGCTCCCAGGCCTGCCTACCGGACTCTCCGTCCCGGCGGATCGCCCGTTCAACCGCAGCCTCGGGCGCAACCTGGATCCAGATGGCCAGGTTGTAGTACGCGCGGATACTCCGATGAAGAGCGTAACAGCCCTCCACCAGAACATTCCCTCCTGGCTGGATGCGAGTTTCGCTTCCCGATTCTGAAAGCGGCCACCAGGACGTCGTGGCAAACCGTGCCTCCCGCCCATCCCGGAGCGGGAGGAGAGCTTCTCGAACGAAGCGCTCCAGATCTACGCGCGTCTGACAGCCCAGTGGGTGAAGCGCGTGCTTCTCAGGTGTGCAAGGGAATTCATCGAGCTTGAGAACCTTGAACGAAGGCTCCAAGGCAACGAGAGAGTTGACCAGTGTGGATTTTCCCGATCCTCCGAGTCCGTCGATGGCGACGAATCGAGTGGAAGACACTTCTTGTGTTGCGGTGATCGCCGCTGCGATCTCGGCGACGCCCTGGTCTCGTGACGAATCTCTCAAACGTCCATCCATCCGATCAACCGGTTCTTGAGTCCTGCAATCCGTGGGCCTCGATGTGCAGCGCGATGGCCATCCTATCCCTGCTTAGCCTATTGAAGGCCAAGCCCTCGCTCGCGATCACCCGCAGAGTAAAGCACCAACCCCCTTGTGGGCTTTGAAAACGCTCCGCTTCTCGATACTTGACAGGCCGGCATCGCGGGGGGGATCCTGCCAGGATGTCTGTACTTCTTGGCACGTTACTGGGATTGAGTCTCGTCGTTTTTCCGCTCAGCGCATTCGCCGATCCCTGCGGCGACGTCGATGTCGACAGCGATGTGGATCTGGTTGACATCACTACGTTTCAGAGCGCTCTTGCCGATCCGAACGGAGCCGGTCTTTCGGCCGCGGGCACCGGCAACTGCACCGTGATCGGCAGCCCGAGACCCTGCGACATTCTGGACGTGGCCGTGCTCAAGCGCCACCTGAACGCCTCCCCTCTGGGACCGGGCCTTTCGCCAACCTGCTCGTCATCCCTTGCCGGTTGCGAGGTACTCAACGCGACCGAGTGCCTGATGCCCTACCCGTCCACTCATTACCTGACACCCGCTGCGACTGCGACCGGCTTCAAGCTGGCCCTCACCGACGCCGGGATGCCGGAATTGAACGTCAACTCACTGCCCACGACGGCCTTCAACGAACTCGACGGCTTCAGCCCGACGAGCCAGATCTTGATGCACTTCCCGCAGGGAGTGGATCTCGCACTTTCGGGGGCCTCCCGGCTGGCGCCCGCCGTACTGCCCGGCCCGCCCTGGGTCGATTCGCGCACGTATGACGGATCGTCTCTGGATCCAAACAGTCCGTCGGTACTGATCGATGCGGGCACCGGCGAGCGCATCCTCCACTTCCTGGAACCGGACGCCCGCGCGGCCGGTAGTCCATCGAGACAGGCACTGGTCATGCGCCCGGGCAAGAGCCTGACACCGGGTAGCCGCTACATCGTGGCCATGCGCAACCTGACGGCGACGGGCGGTGGAGCCGTTACCGCCGAGAATCCGTTCCAGAAGCTACGTGACAGTGTAGTCACGGGCGATTCGTCGATCGAAGATCGCCGAGCCTACTTCGACGCCAGCATTTTCCCGGTACTGACCGCAGACGGCATCACACGATCGGAACTCGTGCTTGCGTTCGACTTCATCGTACAGAGCGAAGACCAGTTGACCCGCCAGATGCTGGCCATGCGCGATGACGCCTACGCCTATGTCGCGACCATCGAAGCAGACCCCAACGCACTCGGATTCACAGTCGATCCGAATTCGGTCGTGACCAATAACTGCGCCACGCCCGGAACCGTGGTCTGGCGGCGCATCGACGGCACGTTCGAGAGTCCTTTGTATCTGACCGCCGCACCCGGCAATGGAAACGTGGCTCAACACAGCGTCGATCCCAATGACATTCCCGTGCGAAACGGTCTTCACGACGCCGTGTTTTCGATCTCGATTCCCTGCGCTTCGCTCGACCCCAACTCACCCACCGTGCGACCCATGATCCTGGGCCACGGCCTATTCGGTACCGGCGAGAGCATGATGGGAATTCCGGAGGCCGCAGGAAGCGTCACGGACTGGAATTACATCGCGGGCGCGACCGACTGGCGAGGCTTGTCGAGCCCCGACCTGCTCTGGGTGGCGTTTAGCGTCATCGGCATGAACGTGAGCAATATGCATAACTTCCGGACCTTCCCCGACCGATTGCGGCAGGGGATGCTGAACACCTTGGTGCTCGCACGCTTGATGAAACTGGGCATCTTCAACCGGCACACAGATTTCCAGACACCCTCGCTGGTGGGCGTGTTCCCCGGCCCGAGTGAACCCGAGTACTACTACGGCATCAGCCTGGGCGGGATCATGGGCACGTTCATGGCCGCGTTGACACCCGACATCGAAAAGTTCGGTGTCGATGTTCCAGCCATCAATTTTGCGTGTCTGCTACAACGTTCGACACAGTTCGGCCTGGCCGGTGGCGGCCTTCCACTTTCGTTCGAAAGCCTGCTCGTTTCAATCGGCCTCACGGATCCAATGGAGACGATCCTCGGCCAGGAACTGCTCCACGAACTCTGGGTGAGCGCAGAACCCGCCGGTTACGCCACCCACATCACGAGCGATCCACTAGCCGGTAGCATCGCCAAGAAGATGCTCGTAACACCGGCCTGGCTCGACAAGCAGGTGTCAAATACGTGCACCGAGGCGATGGCGCGCACGCTCGGAATCGGCAGTCACGAATCCTCGCTCCAACAGGGTCTGGAACAAATCCCGGATCTCGTCGGAGATCAGGACTCGGCACTGATCATGTGGGATACGGGTTCGTTCGACCTGTTCGACCCAAACCACGCGGCAGATATTCCGCCTCTGGCGAACCAGGTTCCGACCAATACCTGCGATCCGCACGGGTATCGTCCGCGCATTCCAGCTTCGACCCTGCAGTTGACCACGTTCATGCAGCCGGGCGGACAGATCGAGAATTTCTGCGTGGGCCTCTGCGATGCAGTCGATCTCGTCGAGTTGCCCGACGGTGATCCCAACTCCCTCTGCACCCCCTGACTAGTAGAAGGCGATCACCTGACGCTCGGTTTCGGAGATAGGGACAAAATCCCGCCCGAGAACTCCGGGCTCGATTTCCATCATATGCACCGCGCCCCAGGGAATGACCGCCCGCTCGTACTCGCCAAGCGCCTCGTCGAGTTTCTCGAGCAAGTGTCGATTCCGGATTTCCAATACGTCGTGCCAGATCATTTCGATCGCTTCGGACTCCCCGGCTACGCGGCCGTATCCGAGCAATGCTTCGATCGCTTCTTCTCGGGTCTCGCTCTGCAGGACGCGACCGATCGCATTCAAGATGTCGATCGTTGAACTCGAAAACTCAGCGACATCCACATCGGCCCCGATGACCGAGGGTCCGCCCTCGACTTCGAAACTCGATTGCTCCGTCAGATTGACGGCCTCTGCGAGACGCCCGTAGTTGAAGTCTCCCAGCAGATCCGTTTCATCCCGGACTCCCTCGGCCAGAACGACGGTATCGCCGACAGGAAGTGCTTCGAGCACCTCGCGATAGAAACCTTCCCGGGCGATATGCATCATTCCGATCAAATGAACCCGCTGATCGGCGCGTTCGTAGACCCGCTCCAGCGAATACAGGCCGTCGAGACGCAACTGCATGAAACCCGCCGTGAAATGATCGAGCGTCGAAACCGCGCTGAAGAATGTGTAGCTGGCTAGAATCAGGGGGACGAATAGCGTAGACAGAGCCCCGTACGCGATCAGGTGCCCCCAGCGAAACGCGGGGCCACGGCCCTCTAGCCAGGCCTCGGTCACCTGGTACACACCGGTCTTAGCCTTCAGCCAGGCGAAGATCAGCACGGAGAGCACCAGAGCCAGCAGGTTGACGATTCCGGCCACAGTGGGCCAGGTGGCGTACAAGGGCAACGGCATGAGGCCCAGTACCTCCCAGGCGTACAAGCCACATACCGACAAGAGGATCCGCTTCGGAAGCCGTGGAAGAAAGACCATCAGTACGAACATCAAACCAGCCCAGGGGATCAAAGCGAACATGAGCAGCGAGAGTGGGACGATCAGAAAGTGTAGGCCTGTCACTTGAAAGAGCGCGAGGTCGACGACCGACAGCAACGCATCGATTGCGAACAAATATAGAAATGCTGTCGTCAGTCCGGCCATATTGATTTGGTTTCCTGTTTCACTCTAATAGGCGATCGCCACGACGATCGAGTCGGGCGACGCACTGAAACCCAGTCAATACATAGGCGTCCGGCACCCACAGACTGAACATACCGAGCCCTAGGGAATCTTCGCACAGGGAGGAATCGAGCGAGAAGCGGGAGTCGCCGCCTGAGCAAGAAGCGTGATCCGATCGCAGATCCGTAGATCTGCAGAGGG